>JBJTTJ010000189.1:0-24958 GCA_046080125.1 Cuspidothrix sp. | reverse complement strand
GCTTCTAAATTACGGACTTGGGATGGGGAAAGATCACGATCAAATACTACCAGGTTAGCACCTAAAGTTTGGGCTGTGATGGCGACTTCTTGAACTTTACCCTCACCGATGACTGTTTGGGGATGAATACGCGATCGCTTCTGTTGTAATATCTGTAAGACATCACCCCCAGCCGTATCTACTAACCGCGCCAATTCTGCTATAATGTCTTGGAATTGTTGGGGAGTGGTATTTTCAGTTAATACTCCCACAATTACCACCCGATCATGATCAGCGTCTACTTCCTGAGCTATATATTCCCGACTAAATTCCGCTTCTAAACTTTCCACCAAGTCCAGAAAGTCTTGATCCGTTAAAGCATCTAAGCTTAAAGGTGGTGATACATTTGAATATATGCCCGCATCGGGAACACTCATTCCAGCAGACTGATTCCCAACTAACTGTTTGCTATTAGCTATCAGATGCGCTAAATAAGCCTCTTTTACATACCCACTTGCAGCACCACCACGCTTTGTAAATCCTGCCCCAGTAATATTTAAAACTACTAAAGCATCCAATCTTTGCAAAGCCATCGCTGTTAAAGCCGCTTCATTCGGTGGTTCTGATTTAAGATTAGTAGATATACAACGGATGCCGCTCAAACGCTCTGCGCCATAACGGGGCAGTTCTAGAGGTGGAATTTGGGTTTGACGCGGAGTGCCTACACCAACCCGAATTACTTGTCCGCGACGATTGATGTAGGCACAAACAGGTTGATTAATTTCCGTACTAATTGCAGCCAAGCGTTGAGCAAACTCAGATGTAGTAATGCGATCGCCTGATATTCGCTGGTGGTACAGTCGCTGGAGTTGTTTTAGCTGACTGGACTTCAAACCTTGAATATTACCAAAAATAGTTTCTATAGGCGTTTATGACCAGTTACCTGGCCTCCCCTGAAATCTTTACAGAGTCTATTTTACAACGGTAACTGATTAGTTGTCAGTGGTTAGTTGTCAGTGGTCAGTGGTCAGTTGTCAGTTGTTGGTTGTCAGTAAAAAACAGGACTTACGCAAAAGGGAAGGAAAGTGTGGGTAATTCATGAATTACCCCCACCCAAGAATAAGGTTTTCAGTCACATCTTGCGTAAGTCCTAAAAAAATCTTCTCCCCTTGCCTGTTGCCTTCAATAAATAGCTGGACTATTAGGCAATTATAGATTTATAATGAGTGATTGTGAGTTTTTTCCAAAAACAGAAAAATAATGAACGCGCAAGAGATTATCCGCTCAATAGAAGCGGAACATTTGAAATCTGATTTACCCCAAATCTATGTTGGGGACACAGTGAAAGTCGGAGTCAAAATTAAAGAAGGTACTAAATACCGGGTTCAGCCCTATGAAGGTGTAGTTATTGCTATGCGTAATGGTGGCATCAACGAAACCATTACAGTTCGCAAAGTTTTCCAAGGTGTAGGCGTTGAAAGAGTATTTTTACTCCATTCTCCCCGCATTGAAAGCATTAAAGTCATCCGTCGTGGTAAAGTTAGACGTGCCAAACTGTACTATTTACGCGATCGTGTTGGTAAAGCAACCCGTATTAAACAAAGATTTGACCGCGCTCTGTAATCAAAATTGTCAGTTAATAGGCAAAACTCAAGCTGCAAGCGGCATCTGCCGCTAACTTGCCAAATAAAAAAAAATAAGTTACAATTAAAATGAAAATTGTGTTAGACTAAGAAAAAGTCCAGCGCAATAACTGTAACAGAAAAAGTTTGTGCGCTCTTAGTTCAGTTGGTAGAACGCAGGTCTCCAAAACCTGATGTCGGGGGTTCAAGTCCTCCAGGGCGCGCTCAAAAGTAAAAATAACACCCGAAGCAGTAACGCGATTGCCGAGATGGCAGATAGCGGTTATTATTTCGGGTATAATTATTTTTAAATTACAGCTTACTTGTTGTCATTCAATTAGGGTCGAGGCTGTAAACAAGAGCTAATTAAGAACCGGGGGGATAACGACTGTGACCAAAAAAAATGAAGCAGAAATGCCAGAAACCGAAAATGGGTTTAGCTTAAACAATTTTTTCCAAGGCACAAAGGAAGAACTTGAAAAAGTAGTTTGGCCCAGTCGGAAACAGTTAGTGAGTGAATCAGCCGCCGTACTATTAATGGTTACACTCTCCGCATCTTTGATATACTTGGTAGATGGATTGTTCGCTTGGGCAGCAAAACAGGTGTTCTGATGACTTCAGCAACAGACGAACCGCGCAACTCAGATTTGCAGTCAGAGGAAGCACTATTAACAGCACTTAAAGAAGCACGCTGGTATGCAGTGCAAGTAGCCTCCGGTTGTGAAAAGAGAGTGAAAACAAACTTAGAGCAACGTATCCAATCTTTTGATGTTGCTGATAAAATTATCCAAGTGGAAATTCCGCACACACCAACGGTGAAAATCCGCAAAGATGGTAAACGTCAGCCCTCAGAAGAAAAGGTTTTTCCTGGGTATGTTCTGGTAAGGATGATAATGAGTGATGATACATGGCAAGTGGTAAGAAATACCACCCACGTGATCAACTTTGTGGGAGCAGAACAAAAGCGAGGTAGCGGTAGAGGCCGTGGCCACGTCAAACCAGTCCCTCTCAATCATTCCGAAGTGGAACGTATATTCAAACAAGCCACGGAACAAGAACCAGTAGTCAAAATTGATATGGCTACAGGTGATAAAATACTGGTGCTTTCTGGTCCATTTAAGGATTTTGAAGGCGAGGTGATTGAAGTTTCCCCAGAACGGAGTAAACTAAAAGCTCTACTCTCAATCTTTGGAAGAGATACACCAGTAGAATTGGAATTTAATCAGGTTAAAAAACAGAGCTAAATACTAATGGCGAAGAAAGTAGTAGCGGTCATTAAATTGGCCCTGAATGCTGGGAAAGCCAACCCAGCACCACCAGTTGGTCCGGCATTGGGTCAACATGGTGTCAATATCATGATGTTTTGCAAAGAGTACAACGCCAAAACAGCAGACCAAGCTGGGATGGTAATTCCTGTAGAAATTTCTGTTTATGAAGATAGAAGTTTCACATTTGTACTCAAAACCCCACCAGCATCAGTATTGATCCGCAAAGCGGCAAAGATTGAAAGAGGCTCGGAACAACCCAACAAAAAGAAAGTTGGTAATATTACCAGAGCGCAATTACGGGAAATTGCTCAAACCAAACTTCCTGACCTTAACGCTAATGACATTGATGCAGCCATGAATATCGTGGAAGGAACTGCTAAAAACATGGGCGTAACCATCAAAGACTAAGAAGTTAACCAATTTTGCGTTTTGAAAGCTGAGTTAAAAAATTAGACTCAATCCAAAATCCAAAATCTAAAATCCAAAATTTTATCGGGGGAGAGGTGAAAAACTTCGAGATTACCCCAGGAGAATAAAATGGCAAAAAAAGTATCACGCCGTTTACGGGCGTTGCTCGACAAAGTAGAAGAAAGGGATTATACACCCTTAGAAGCATTAAATCTGTTAAAAGAAACCGCAACTGCTAAATTTCCTGAAGCGGCTGAAGCTCATATTCGCTTAGGAATTGACCCCAAATACACAGACCAACAGTTACGGACAACTGTAGCACTACCCAAAGGTACAGGACAGGTAATTCGGGTAGCAGTAATAGCTAGGGGTGAAAAAGTTACGGAAGCAACTAACGCTGGTGCTGATATTGCCGGTTCAGAAGAACTAATTGACCAGATTCAGAAGGGCTTCATGGACTTTGATAAACTCATTGCTACACCAGATGTGATGCCACAGGTAGCAAAATTGGGTAAATTGCTCGGTCCAAGGGGTTTGATGCCTTCACCAAAAGGTGGAACAGTAACATTTGACATTGGTAGTGCGATCGCCGAATTCAAAGCAGGTAAATTAGAATATCGGGCTGACCGAACTGGGATAGTTCATGTTATGTTTGGTAAGGCTGCTTTTTCACCTGAAGATTTATTAATCAATCTCAAGGCATTACAAGAGTCAGTTGATCGTAACCGTCCTTCAGGAGCTAAAGGTCGTTACTGGCGGTCATTATATGTATCCTCTACCATGGGTCCATCAATTTCCGTTGACATCAGCGCCCTAAGAGAATTAAAACTGACTGAAGCTGCATAATTTTAGATTTTAGATTGATAGTTGCTAGATAGACAATTGATTTTTTCTTTCATTATCAAGCTCTAATTTCAAATCCAAAATCCGAAATCCAAAATCCAAAATTTAATCAAGCCGGAGACAGCAGGTAGCTAATAGCTTAATATCCTGCCGAGGTGGTAATTTCAAACGTCTGACGTTGACACAATAAAACTGTGACAACACAGCGCTAAGAATACTCCTTTAAAACCCCGGCTAAGATAGTCGGGGTTAATTGTTTTCGGTAAGTCAGCAAAAAGGTGACTGTTGACCACTGACAACCAACAACTGACATTGGAGGTGAGACAAATATGGGAAGAACGTTAGAAAACAAGAAAGAGATAGTAGCCGATCTCAAGGAAAGCTTGAGCGAGTCAACCTTGGCATTCGTAATTGATTATCAGGGTTTGACAGTTGCCGAAATCACTGATTTGCGTCGGCAATTGCGTCCTAGTGGTGCTGTATGTAAGGTGACAAAAAACACCTTAATGGGCATTGCCATTCAGGATCAGGAACAATGGCAGCCAATGTCAGAATTACTTAAAGGTTCTTCTGCATTTGTGCTAGTTAAAGAAGATTTATCAGCTATCAAAGCTTATCAAGCATTCCAAAAAGCCTCCAAGAAAACAGAAATTCGTGGTGGTGTGATGGAAGGTCGTGTCCTCAGCGAAGCTGACATTAAAGCTTTAGGAGACTTGCCATCTAAGGAACAACTTATGGCTCAAATTGCTGGAGCTATCAACGGTGTGGCTACCAAGCTGGCCGTTGGTATCAACGAAGTCCCCAGTTCCTTGGCTCGGGCTTTACAAGCTGTCGCTGAAAAAGACAATGGCGGTAGTTCTGAAAGTGCTTCCTAAATTTAGTTGTAGTTAGTCAAAATTAATCATTGACGGATCACAACTAACCACTAAAAACTAACAAATCAAACATTCTTTAGGAGTTATATCCATGTCTGCTGCAACCGAACAAATTTTAGAACAATTGAAATCTTTGACCTTATTAGAAGCTTCTGAACTAGTTAAGCAAATTGAAGAGGCCTTTGGTGTTAGTGCTGCTGCTCCTGTGGGTGTAGCAATTGCCGCTCCCGGTGCTGGTGCTGCTGCTGCTGAGGCGGTAGAAGAGAAGACCGAATTTGATGCAATTCTTGAATCTGTACCTGCTGATAAGAAGATCGCGGTTCTGAAGATCGTCCGTGAAATCACAGGCTTAGGTCTGAAAGAAGCTAAAGACTTGGTAGAAGCTGCTCCTAAAGCAGTTAAGGAAGCTGTAGCTAAAGAAGCAGCTGAAGATATCAAGAAGCGTATTGAAGAAGCTGGTGGTAAGGTAACAATTAAGTAATTAATTGGTAATTGGTAATTGGTAATAGGTAAGAATTAATTATTACCTATTACCCACTGCCTACTGCCCAATTATCATCGCTTCAAAACTGGTATTAAATACTGTGTTAGTGTAAAGGCATCAACTCCTAATTCCGTTCTGGCTTGTGCTGCTAAAATTCCTGCTTGGGAATGCCACCAAGTCGCGGTTGCTACTATATTTTCTATAGAAATTACTTTATTCTCCTTCGTTAAAATTTGGGCTAAGAGTCCACCTAATAAACCAGTTAATACATCTCCACTACCACCACGGGCTAAAGCTGGGGTACTTTCGGGGTTGATCCAAATATGACCTTGAGGGTTAGAGATGGCTGTTCTTGCCCCTTTTAGAAGGATGATAGCCCCGCTTTCCTGGGCTGCTGTTTGCACGGCCTTAATTCTATTCAAGGGGGAAATATGGGGAAATAAACGATGAAATTCTCCCGTATGGGGTGTGAGTATAGTGGCTGCTGTGCGCTGTTGTAAAGTGGGGATAGTACCTATTTGTGCCAAAATATTTAAGGCATCGGCATCGAGAACGAGAGGACATTCACATTTAATTATTTCGGGTATGAGTGCGGAATGATCTTGTGTTAAACCCGGTCCGCAAGCGATCGCACTAAATGAATTTAAGTCTGTATTTTCCGGTAATTGTAAATGAGATATTGCTCCTGTTTCCGTTTCGGGACAAGCGATAATTAATGCTTCTGGTAAATGGGAAACTAATAAGGGTTTAATAGTTGCAGGAACAGCAATGGATAACATTCCTACACCAGAAGCTCGCGCTCCTAAAGCTGTTAAAATTGCTCCTCCTGCATAGCGTTGAGAACCACAAATTAATAGTAAATGTCCTTGTTTATATTTATGAGTAGTTAGAGGACGAGGTAAAGGTAAAGTAGATAATGCTGTTGTAGAAGTTATGCGTTTTATTTGCGGACTATCACCTAAAACAGCATAAATATCTGCTAAGGGAATATCAAAATCAATTAATTCTGTTTGGCCAATATAAGGTATTGCTTGTTCTTGCAATAAACCTTGTTTCCATAAACCTAAACAAAATGTATATTGTGCCTGAATAGCTGTTCCTAGAACTTCTCCTGTATCTGTATGTAAACCCGAAGGGATATCAATACTAATAATAGGCTGATTTCTGGCGTTAAAATAATTAATGGCTGTGGCGATAGGATCAGTAATTTCTCTTTCTAAACCAAATCCAAATAAACCATCAATTAAAAAATCACAATTTGGTAATTCGGTAATTTCTTGATAACAGGGAATGGCTAAATTTTGTGCATATTGAAAATGTTGAGCAGTGAGTTCTTTAAGCTTAGAAAAAGGTTGATAAATCCAAACTTGATAACCTCGAAAATGGAGTTCTCGGGCTACTACTAAAGCATCTGAGCCATTATGTCCCGGACCTGCTAAAATTCCTACACATTGTCCAGGGGAAATAATCGCCTGTAAGCGTCGGGAAATTAGTCCTGCAACCTTTTCCATTAACGCCGCTACAGGCATTCCTGCTGTAAATATTCGAGTTTCAATGTCCCGCATTTGGGAGGCTGTAACAACTTGGTCTTTAGTCATTTGTTAGTTGTCAGTTGTCAGTTGTTAGTTGTTAATTATTTTCCGAAATAAACTCTAGCATTGCTATAACCGGACTTTTTGAGAAAATTATTCCATTGTTCTGCATCCAAGCGATCGCTAAATGGTCCGACTGCTATATGCGCTCCTCGTGGTTGAGTTCTCATTAAAATCTTGATATTATTGCTATAGAGTCTCTGGCGAATTTCTTCACGTAGATAACGTAAGTTATTAGCATTGCTGGGAATAACTACATAGTAGGAATTTCCTAAGTTTTTTGGATTAATTACAGAAGTATCAGAATCAGGGGGTATTTCTAGATTTTCGCTATTAACAATACCTGCCCCAAAAATACCATTTAATTCTAATTCTTTAATCCGTCTTTGGGCATTAGATTGGCCAGTAAAAACTCCCGCCTGGATCACATTACGCCCATTGTAATTACGAATATAAGCACTGGGTTCAACCTGTTTTACTCGTTGCAATATTTGGGAACTACTGTTATCAACATAAACAAAATATTTATCAAAATTTGGGTTAGATTGTGTATATCGTCCACGTTGATCATATTGGTAATTTTGATTGTTAAATTCTATCGGTTGCATGGGTTGAGACTGTGCTAATAATAGATTTTTGTTGGGTATTTGGGCTTGAACTGGTCTAGATTCGGAGATGATACCCCAGCATCCACTTACAAGTAAAGAAAACATAGATAAAGGGATAAAGCGATTTGTTTTTAATTTCAGCATATTTATCACCACTTATGGTACAAGTTTTTTCCTATCTATTATTTTAATCAGTATTTAAGTAGAATAAACCGAATAATTTCAAGTTTGTACTCAGGAATTTATTCCTCTTTTGAGGACTCAAGTCCTCACTACTAAGTTTTTTCGAGTCGGGAACGGATGGAATAATTTCAAGTTTGTACTCAGGAATTTATTCTTTTTTTGAGGACTCAAGTCCTCACTACTAAGTTTTTTCGAGGTGTTTGCATTACTTAATTTGCTTGGATTTATTTTTGTTTACTTACTTGTGCTATAATCGTTAAAATGTTTCTACTTGTGATAATATGAGAGGGTTTATTTGTGGTGTTCATCGCCGAAATCAGCCGTAAGCACTTTGAAAAGTGTGAATTATGAAAAAAGTTGTCGTTGGTCTTTCTGGTGGCGTTGATAGCTCCGTAGCTGCCGCTATTCTCCATAATCAGGGCTATGATGTAATTGGTTTAACCCTTTGGCTGATGAAAGGCAAGGGGCAATGTTGCTCCGAGGGAATGATTGACGCGGCTGATATTTGTCAACAATTGGGTATTCCCCATGAGGTTGTGGATATTCGGGATGTTTTTCAAACGGAAATAGTTGATTTTTTAGTAACTGGTTATAGTGTGGGAATTACACCGTTGCCTTGTTCTCAGTGTAACAAGACGGTGAAATTTGGTCCGATGGTGCAATATGCATGGGAGAAATGGGAATGCGATCGCATCGCTACGGGTCATTATGCCCAAATTCGTTACGATGATGCAACTAATCGTTACCAATTATTACGAGCCGTTGACCGAAACAAGGATCAATCTTATTTTCTCTATGACTTGTCTCAAGATTTACTAAGTGCGGCAATTTTTCCCTTGGGTGAACTTAATAAAAGTGATACACGGAGAATTGCTGGCGAATACAATTTAAAAACCGCCGATAAACCAGAAAGTCAAGATTTATGCTTGGTAGAAAGTAACGGTTCAATGCGGGCGTTTTTAGATAAATATTTAGCGCCAAAACCTGGTGATATTGTGGATACTGCGGGTAAGGTTTTGGGACAACATGACGGTGTACATCATTACACGATTGGTCAAAGAAAGGGCTTAGGTATTGCTGCGGCTGAACCTTTGTATGTAATTGAATTAGATGCGGTTAATAATAGAGTTATTGTAGGCGATCGCACCAAGGGAACACAACCAGAATGTACAGTTAACTGTGTAAATTGGGTATCCATCGCTGAACCTGCAACTCCCATCTGTGCAGAAGTGCAAATTCGTTATCGTTCTCAACCTGTACCTGTAACTGTAATTCCTTTAGAAGATTCTCGCGTGCGGTTGGTATTCAATGAACCTCAATTCAGCATCACTCCGGGACAAGCAGCAGTTTGGTATGAAGATAATCGGGTATTAGGTGGAGGAATTATCGAACCATTAAAATAAAACCTAGACGGCAAAGGACCTTCACTGTCCCCCGTTACGTTCAATGTTGCCCAAGTTGATCAGCAGTTAAATGGGAATGGACAACTTGACCATCACGAAACCAAACAATGCGCTTGGTTTGACTGGCAACTTCTGTTTCATGGGTGACAATAACAACGGTGATACCACTGGTATTGAGTTCACTAAATAAGTCTAATACTTCTTGGGTAGTCTGAGAGTCAAGTGCGCCGGTGGGTTCATCAGCTAAGAGAACAACGGGGTGGTTGACAATGGCGCGAGCGATCGCTACTCTTTGTTGTTGTCCTCCAGATAATTGGGTAGGTTTATTCTGGAGGCGATGTCCCAAACCCACTTTAATTAATGCTTCTGTAGCTCGTTCTTTTCTTTCCCCTGGTTTAATCCCCGCATACACCATGGGTAACATGACATTTTCTAGGGCTGTTAATTGGGATAATAAATGGAATTGTTGAAAAACAAATCCTAATTTTTGATTCCGAATACGCGCCAATTCTGTATCATTCATCTGGGCAACATTAACATTATCTAAATAATAATTGCCGGTACTGGGACGATCTAAACAACCGATAATATTCATCGCTGTAGATTTACCAGAACCAGAAGGACCCATAATGGAACAATATTCACCTTTTTGGATTACCAAATTCACATTATTTAGGGCTTTAACTTCTATTTCACCAATGCCATAAACTTTGAAAATATCCTCTAAACGAATAATTCCTGATTGTGGAGTATTGGGAATATTTACATCAGTTATAGTTAGAGTATTATCCACCAGTATTTTATCCTTTTTTTAGTATTAACTACATCTAGCAGATGGAAAATCAAGGAGCTAGAAACCAAAAACTAAAATATGGCTTACGCCACGCTAATCATCAGTTTTCATGCATTTCCCAGTAAGCGTGAAGTACAAAATCATCAGCGTCCATCTGCGTTTTATTATCACTATTTGTACCTCACTTGAGTCGTAATTGCTATATTATCAGAAAAAACATCAGAAGAATGGATTAGAGAAACACGGTGGTTTAATCAATAGCGAAAACTTCAATAAAAGATTCCTATATTTTTAAGAACCATTTAATTTTTCACGCCGTTCTTAGTGCGACCATAGGATCAAGTTTTGCCGCACGACGAGCAGGAACTACACCAAAAAATAAACCAATACCACCAGAAACACTAGCAGCTAATAAAACCGCGCTAATTGGAACACTAGGTTCTAAAGGAGTGAATGTTCCCACTAAAATAATACTACCACTACCAACAGCAATACCGATTAAACCACCTGCTACTGATAAAATTACGGCTTCAATAATAAATTGCAAAAGAATGTCTGTTTGAGTTGCACCGATAGCTTTACGCAGTCCAATTTCTTGGGTACGTTCGGTGACAGAAACTAACATAATATTCATAATACCAATACCACCAACAAACAAAGAAATACTCGCAGTCGCCGCTAACATTGTAGTTAATCCACTAGTAATTGTATTGCTAATTTCTAAAAGGTTCTTCTGAGTTTGAACAGTAAAATCATCTTCCCGGACAATCTTATGTCTGCGTCGCAGTAAGTTTGTAATTTGAAATTCTGCTGCTGATATACTATTTTCATCCTTAGCAGATGCGGAAATTAAAGAAATATTAATACCATAGGGAGATATTCTCCCCACTAAACGACTATACATGGTATTAATGGGTATGAAAATCGTATCATCGGTGTTATTACCAAAGGTAGAACCTTTAGCCACTGTTAAACCAATCACCTCAAAAGTAGTGTTCTGAATGCGAATTTTTTGACCAATAGGATTTTGATTATCAAATATTTTCTCCGCTGAATCTGGAGCTAATACGGCCACTCTTTTACTACGTTTAAGATCGAAATCATTAAAAAATCTACCTTCCTTGATTTCAAAATTACGCACTTTGGTATAATTTGGAGTAGTTCCAATCACTGTAGTTGTGGTACTTTTATTGCGATAAGTAACGGTGATTCTATTATTAATTTCTGGAGCAACTTCTTGAACTGCACGAACCTGTTCAGCGATGGCTTTAGCATCTTGTAAAACCAAAGTCCTTGGCGTTGTAGTTACTCGTCCCCGACTCCCTGGACTACCAGGAAAAATAAATAAGGTATTAGGTCCCAATGACTGAAATTGCTTAGTAGCTAAAGTTTGCGCCCCTTCTCCAATGCCAACCATAGCAATAACTGAAGCATTACCAATAATAATCCCTAACATCGTTAAACCACTACGCAACTTATTAGCTAATAAGGTAGTAGTTGCCATTTTCACACCTTCTGAAATGTCCATATTTTTGCCCAATAATGTTAATTTACGTTTTGTTTGACAGTTTTGATAAAACTCAATAGGGAGAATATTAATGATTAAACTTCATGCCTATTGTATACTAGTGAAGGAAAATCAATTGAGGTGATGAAGTTGTTATGGTATTAACAAAACCAATTATCCCACCACCAACTACATCTGAACAAGATCAAACCGCACTCCCCGACCACACACAACTACCAGATTCAGATGGGACTTTTGTGAAAAATTTTCAAGAACTACCCCAAAGTATCATTCTCACAACTTCTCTAGAACCCGTTTTACAAACAATACACCCAGACGGACGTTATTGTATTGGACAGGATAGTGGTATTTACTGGCGAATTACAGAACCACCCATCAAAGGAGCAGAAGCACCAGACTGGTTTTATGTTCCTGATGTTGACCCTTTATTAGCAGGGGAATATCGCCGTTCTTATGTGATGTGGAAAGAAATTGTTGCCCCATTAATTGCTATAGAATTTGTGTCTGGTGATGGTTCAGAAGAAAGAGATACTACATCATTACATGATGTTGATGAACAAACTGGAGAACCAAAGAAACCTGGTAAATTCTGGGTATATGAACGGGCAATTCGCATTCCCTTTTATGGAATTTATGAAGTAAAGAAGGCCTCTGTTGAAGTATATCATTTGGTAGATGGTAAATATGAACAAATGTTTGCCAATGAACGGGGGCATTATCCTATCCCATCAATAGGGGTAGAGTTGGGGATTCAACAAGATACAGAAATCCCCTGGTTGCGTTGGTGGACTCAAGATGGTGAGATGCTGTTGACTGGTAATGAACGGGCAGACCAAGAACGCCAAAGGGCAGACCAAGAACGCCAACAAAAAGAAAAATTAGAGGCATATCTGAAATCCATGGGTGTTAATCCTGATGACATTCTGTAACATACAGCAGTTTCCGTCATTATATGGCTAACGCCACGCTACACGAACGACAAGCTTAGTATAAGTCTTGTCTGTTCCACTTATAGAAATTAAATGCACAACAGCCTATTATAAGTCGGCAATTTGGGTATTAATAGGTAATAAAGTTGAAACCCTACCATCTTTGCTAAAATTAGTTTTTCGACCCTACCTATTAGGAGAATTTTTACTACCATCTCGAGATTTACGCTGCATATCTTTTGGTAAATCAATAAATATTCGATCACCTGCTTTGAGACCATTTACAACCTGAATTTGATTATCAATATTTGCTCCTATTTTCACTAAGTGGAATTGGGGTTTATTATCTTTACCTAATAACCACACCCCCGTTTTTCCTTTCTGAGTGACAATCAATTCTTGGGGAATTAACAGGGCATTATCAATATTATTGCCTAAAAATGTAACCTCACTCACGTTCATTCCCGATCGCAATTTTTCCACTCCCGTATCAATTGCAACTCGTACTTGGAATGAGGTAACATTTTGATCAACTACCGCTTCAGGAGAAATTAAACGCACTCTACCTTGAAAAACTTCATCAGGGTAAGCATCAATGGTAATCTCCACTTTTTGTCCTGGTTTAATTTGGGGAATATCTACTTCCGGTACATTAGCTAAAATTTCCAAGCCTCTAGCTAAAGCTACTATAGAAGTTGAGGTAGCAGAAGCATTACTAGAAGCGGAAATTGCCGGACTAACATAAGCGCCAATAGTAGCATATCTTTGAGTAACAATTCCTGAAAATGGAGCGCGGATAATTGTATCTTCTAATTGTACTTGTTGCTGTTTTAATTGAGCCGCTACACTGGCTACTGCTGCTTTAAATCTAGCAATTTCTTCGGGACGATTGCCATTTTCCAATTTTCTTAATGCTTCCTGTTCTTGATTCACTATTGCTTGTTGCTTGGCAATATCTTCACTACGATTGCCAATTTCTAGTAGTGAAAATCGCCGTTGTGCTTCTTCCAGACTAGCCTTAGCTCTTTTATTTTCACTGATATATTGTTCTAAACTATCTTGAGAAATAGCTCCATTTGTTGCTAAATCTTGATAACGTTTCAACCGAGATTGAGCTAATTCTAAGGAAGCTTTTGCTGAATCTATTTGAGCCTGTGCTTGTTGAATTTCCTGTAAACGATTGCCTTTTTTTAATATAGTTAACTGTGCCTGGGCTTGGGCAATACGGGCTTTAGCTTGGGCAATTTCTTCGGGACGACTGCCGGCCTGACTTTCTGCTAACTGTGCTTTGGCCTGTTCTAAATTTGCTTTGTATTGGAGAATTCGCATTTTAATTTCTGAATTATCCATCCGGGCAATAATTTGTCCTTTTTCTATTTTTTGCCCCTGTTCAACATTTAACTCTGCTAATAGTCCCGCACTTTTAGGACTAATATTCACACTTTGTACTGGTTGAACTTTGCCACTAGCAGTAATGCGGACAGTTACGCTTTTAGCCTCTACTGGAACAGTCAATTTATTAATATCTAGGGGTTTATTTCCTGGCTTGATATTTGTGACTATCATTGTTGTTCCCACAATTAATACACTACCAGTAATCAAACCCATTGCCCAGCGTAATGGATATTTAATTTTTTTGTGAATTAGGGGAATTTCGATGTAAGAAATCATGGTAGAAATGGTTTAGAGAAATAAGGGAATCAAAGTATATGTAACTATTTAGGAGCAAGGTATATGTCTAAATATGTATCCTAATCTATTACCAAATCTGATGGTAACTATTGATATTGTCTAATTCATCGCCTGAGTGGGTGATTCTTTTATCCCTGAATTTGTATACATTTCTTAACTAGAATATCATATTTGTCTGTGATTATGGATCATGACTTATTTCATATTTTCGCTGAATATTTGCCATTCAGACGAAATGGACAGGAAACTCCCCCCCGATTTATGATAAATTAACGTGCTTTTAACTTGTTCAGGCGATTAACTAACAAGGTTTGTTGTTTGCTATCTTCTAATTTTTGAGCCAGGGAAATAGCTCGACTGTACAAATCTTTGGCTTTAGCCAAATCACCCATTTTTTCGTATAATTCCCCAGATATGGCTAAATATTTTAAATATTCTGCGGGGTTTGTCCCGGAGTCTGTGAGTCCTGCACGGGTTGCTAACAACTCCAAAGCTCGATTATAGCGCCCTACTGCGGCATGGGCAGTTACTAAACCGTCAATTGCTCGTAATTGGTTAGGACGCTCAAAACTGCTTTTTGCTAGTTGCATTGCCGCCCCATAACTAGCGATGGTATTTTGATAATCACCTATGGCAAGATAAGCATCACCTAGATTATTGAGGGTATTTGCTTCACCAATTGTGTCATTAAGTTGACGGCGAAAAGTTAGGGCATATTCACCAATTTTAATTGCTTTATTATAATCTCCCCTTCTGAGAGAAATGAGGCTTAAATTACTTAAAGATAGTCCTTGTCCTTCAATGCTAGTGACATTACGTGCAATAACTAAAGCTTGTTCAATAGTATTTTGGGCGGCAATATTTTCGCCTTTTTCTATGAAGATAGAACCCAAATTATTTAGGGCAAAAATTTGATTTTGAAAATCTTGATTATCACGAGATATTGCTAACTGTCGCCGAACGGAAGCTTCAGCACTTTTAATATCATTTAATTGCAAATAGGTATTGGCTAATAAATCATAGGTTGAATTCTGGGCTTTCAAATCACCCAGATGATGGTAAATTTCTAAGGCTTGTAGTGCTGATTTGAGGGCTTTTTCAGGCAAATATTGGGCTAGTTGCTGTTTACTTTGTTTGAATAATTTATCAGCTAAATTCCGCCATTGTTTAAGCATAGAACTGTTTAAAGGGCGGTGAATTTGTTGGGTAATATTAATTGCCTTTACACCTGTATTTGTCAAGAATGTGGATAATACAATATAAAGGATCAAAATTGGCAACTTGCCTAAATTACGCTGATTACTTGTCTTTTGCGGTGAGAGATGCCATTGTTTCAGTTTCATAATATTTGACCTATAAAATTCAGACTATATCCGGTCTTCACCTAAGTAAATAGCTCGAATATCGGCGGGTAATTTATCCTCTAACATCTGATAACTTTCTTGTAGAGAACTGGCCACTTCAGGAGCAGAAATCTGTTCTCCTTCAGCTTGCAAATAAGCAGCAATTCTAGTTTCGCTCCAGTGGAAAGTTTGCGCCATTAAAACCATTAAACGCGACATTGGCGGTAATTGGTCTAATGCCTGTTCTACATAACACCATAGGGGTGGAGAAGTATCTTTGAGAGAATAATGGATTGCTTCTGTGGGTGGTAGTTTAATTTTGTTGATGCAGAAAGCAGTGATGTTGATTAACCAGTTCTGCATAGTTAAGGTATCTTGTTCCGTAGGTTTTGGTTTTAAATCCAGTCCTCCTAGTTCATAATAAATATGTCGCCATATTAGGGCAAACAAATAATCAGCTTGCACAGGCGATCGCGCCGAATGCTGAATTAAAGTGTAAACTATGGGGCTATAACGGCAAAAAATGACTGTAAAATACTTGCCAGAATCGGGATATCGCTGAAATAAGGTTAGTAGTTCGTGGTCGCTGTGATGAAATAGCGACTTTACCAATGGGTGATTAGCTTCAGGAAAGTGAGGAATTTGCACAATCTCTTGACTAGATAATGGTTAGAATACACTAGGAAAGGTTATGGGATTATTGATCATATCTGGAAATCCATGACTTTCTAGACTAAGATTAGACTACTAGAATCTTGATAAACTGAAAACAAGGACTTAATCTTAGTCTTAATTGACTATACTCAAAACTCAAAGCGCCTCCTTTATACCAATTTTTGATAATGTTTGTTCATGGTTATAGCAGCTAGTTCCATTTCGTTCCTGCTTAGTCCACTGACTTTAGGCTCGTTTTTACCGTCTTTACCCTTGGATAGTCTATTTTCTACCCAAGGAATTATGATTATACTCTTGGCAGCCTATGCTGGTGCTATGTGGATGTTTCTCACCAGTGCTCCCAAAGTTTACACTGTCATGGTGTCAGATTTAGAAATTGCCCGACAATTATATGAAGGACTGCTAGATTTGCCAGTAGCGCAAGTACCTTTGCACTATTATTACAATTACGAGCAAACCATAGGTGCAACAGGTATTGATCCATTATATATGTCTACAAGTCCCAGTTGGTCCAACAGAACCATGAATAATGGCAATGATGGACTATGGTATCAACTCAAAAAAAATACCCAACTACATATCATCACTGGTGCTAGTTTAGGCAAAAAAGATCAACAGCGTCATGTTTGTTTTGATCATGACTGCCTAGAATTGATTTTAATGCGTGTGGAACTACGAGGTTTAAAATTCAAGATTCGCAACCAAAGGCCTCTAAATTTCCTAGTCAAAGACTACGACGGACGCATTATTGAAATGGCTGAAGTTACAAATTAGTCTCAGTAGGGGTGGAGTTTACCCACCCAAGGCAAAAAGGAGCTTAAATAACCTCTAGTTCCCAATGACTACTAAAATAAGTTTTGTAACGGCCCCATTTATCAAGCGGGGAAGAGGAGATAAATAACGGATAATTATGGGTAAGCAGCGCGTTCTGTCGGGAGTTCAACCAACTGGTAACTTACACTTGGGTAACTATTTAGGTGCTATTCGTAACTGGGTAGAAATTCAAGACCAGTATGAAAATTTCTTTTGTTTGGTAGATTTACACGCCATTACTGTACCACATAACCCCGCCACACTGGCGGCTGATACCTACACCATCGCTGCGCTTTATTTAGCCTGTGGTATTGATTTAAACCATTCTCACATTTTTGTCCAGTCCCATGTTTCTGCCCACAGTGAACTGACTTGGTTACTAAATTGCATTACTCCCCTGAACTGGTTGCAAGATATGATCCAGTTTAAGGAAAAAGCCGTTAAACAAGGTGAAAATGTCGGTGTTGGGTTGTTAGATTATCCTGTGCTGATGGCGGCGGATATTCTGCTGTATCAAGCTGATAAAGTGCCTGTAGGTGAAGACCAAAAGCAACATTTAGAACTAACACGGGATATTGTCAACAGGTTTAATCATCAATTTGCGAAAAAAGCACCTGTATTAAAATTACCAGATCCTTTAATTAGAAAGGAAGGTGCAAGAGTGATGAGTTTGACTGATGGAATGCGGAAAATGTCAAAATCCGATCCTTCGGAATTAAGCCGCATTAATATTTTAGACTCTCCAGGGGAGATTACTAAGAAGATTAAACGGTGTAAAACTGATTTGGTGCGGGGTTTAGCTTTTGATGATTTAGAACGTCCAGAATGTCATAATCTGTTAACTCTGTATATGTTGCTGTCTGGGAAAACTAAGGCAGAAGTAGCAACAGAATGTGCAGATATGGGTTGGGGACAATTTAAACCGCTATTGACAGAAACGGTAATTCATGCTTTAAAGCCAATTCAAGATAAATATCAGGAAGTAATGGCGGATAAGGGTTATTTAGAGTCGGTGTTGCGTGACGGTGGGGAGAAAGCTAGGGCGATCGCTAACCAAACTCTCACAGAGGTGAAAGCTGCTTTGGGTTTCACTGTACCTCTTGAGGATTTAGGCTGTTAGGTGTAATTTGCTTTACCCTAGTAGAAAACTGAACTGATTACATTATGCCGGATACCCATAGCTGTAGTGCTCTTAATAACTTCCGTAAAGCAGCCCAAGCAGGTGAATTTTTAATTACCGCCGAAGTTGCACCTCCCAAGGGCGGAGACCCCACCCATACCATTGAAATGGCGGCAACTCTTAAGGGAAGGGTTCATGCTGTCAATATTACCGATGGTAGCCGTGCTGTGATGGGAATGTCTTCCTTAGTCGCCTCGGCCATTTTATTGCAATATGGTATTGAACCAATTTGTCAGTTTGCTTGCCGCGATCGCAATAGAATCGCATTACAAGCAGATTTAATGGGTGCTCATGCTTTGGGTATCCGCAACATTTTAGCCCTCACCGGCGACCCTGTAAAAGCAGGTGATCATCCTGATGCCAAAGCCGTTTTTGATCTGGAAGCTGTGCGGTTATTGCAATTAATTAGAAACATGAATCAGGGTGTTGATTTTAATCATAAACCTTTAACTGATGGAGGATTAGATTTATTTGCGGGTGCTGCCGTAGATCCCCAATCAAAAAGTTGGTCAGGTCTACAAAGTCGGTTTGAAAAAAAAATAGCAGCCGGGGCACAATTTTTTCAAAGTCAATTAATTACCGATTTTGAAATATTAGAAAAGTTCATGGATAAAATTGCTTCTAGTTACAATAAACCAATTTTGGCAGGAATTTTTCTGTTGAAATCGGCAAAAAATGCCCAGTTTATTAATAAAGTTGTTCCCGGCGTGAATATTCCTGATCACATTATTGATAGACTAGCACAAGCCAAACATCCCCTAGACGCAGGTATGAAAATTGCCGCCGAACAGATACAAATCGCCAAAGAATTGTGTCAAGGTGTACATATAATGGCGGTGAAGCGGGAAGATTTGATCTCACCTATTTTAGATTTAGCTGGTTTAGGAAAGGTGAGCTAGGTAAAATAGATTGAATAATTCAAAGTTTGTAGTGAGGACTTTAGTCCTCATTTAAGGGCTAAAGCCCAAAGTTTGTAGTGAGGACTTTAGTCCTCATTTAAGGGCTAAAGCCCAAAGTTTATAGTGAGGACTTTAGTCCTCATTTAAGGGCTAAAGCCCTGACTACATCCTCAGAGAAGAATAAATTTTTAACCCAAACTTTATTCCTTTGAAATAAATCTCTTAAAAGTCTATCTAGAGTGAGATTTATGGCGAGATAAAAGCTAAAATTAGCAATTGAAGAGTTACCCAATGTCATGTTTGATATATTGCCTTTTAGCTTTGAATTAGATAAAAATGCGATCGCTGGGGGTTGTTTATGGGCTTTAGCTTTATATTTAGCTTTTTCCCAACCGCGAGAATGGGTAACAATACAACTCAATCGCTGGTTTAATTTTGCCGAACGTTCTCTCTACACCAGTCAAGCAGAATTTGAAAAAACACGCAAGGCCAGAGAATCCCAAAATTCTTTCTATGCTTCACTATTTAGTATTTTCCCTTTTTTGCTCTTTGGCGGCGCATCTAACTGGATTTTAGATATTAGTTTAGGCAATAGCTGGGGAATTAGCACGGGCATACTTGCTTGTATGGGTGCTGGTGTATATGAACTAGGACGCAAGCACGGCGAAGAATAGTGATAATCAGGTATGTTGTTGGGTTTGCTATGGTTCAACCCAACCTTGTATACTTAATTAGTATAACTCAAATATTTTCATATATTCGATTATCCGTTAATTCATAGGAAACAATCTTTTTATAACCGAATTTAGGTGAGATCCAAAAATAAGTAACTCCTCTGATCAATTTATGATTTATAGACACAATCAAAGAAATCGGAAATCTGTTCACAAACGATCACTATAGCTGAATGTTTACCTTTTTGTGATCATGCTTGTACTATTTTCCTATCACAAAAAATGATCATAAACAATAAACTTCTAATTTAGCGGCAGTAAAATATAAAAAATTCAGTATAGCTCAATAATAATCAGTTTAGATTATAATCTCAACTATGATTCTTTCAAGTCCATAAGGACACAATCAATTCTATAATTAATCAGAGTAACTCAAGAGGAAAATTATATGTTTGGACTAGGATGGCCAGAAGTAGTGATTATTGCCATAGTTGCAATTTTGATTTTTGGACCAAAGAAAATTCCTGAGTTGGGAGGATTGTTAGGAAAAAGTTTGAGAAGTTTTCAAGAGGGAATTAAAAAACCTGAAGAAGATCATCATACTGATAGAGAATAATTATCTGTATCAGAACTCACATAATCTAATAATCAAATTTAAAATTGCCAGATTTCCGACTTCTAATATCAATTATTATTTATGGAGAGGATTGAAAAAAGAAGTCGGGGATGTTAATTTCTGATGTGATACAATGTTTTCTATGAATATTATTTTATAGTTATGGCAGAGTCTGGTAGAATCAGGGTAGCTAAAGATAAGGCTGATTTGGTTAAAGCTTTAATTTCTTCTGATGGGGGAAATGGTCCTTTTAGAACTTTTGCTGATGTGATTGTTTTCGCTGCTGCTTTGGGGGTGAAGTACAAGAAGCGTGTTCCTTTTCAGGAGGTTTCTAAACGTGAACCTGTACCAATAAGGTTAGAAACTTTTATATCACTGGGATATGATATTGTAATTAAACTAATCTCAATAACGGAAACTAAGGATATTCAAATTTTATCACCTCATGAAGAGGAATTTGAAAAACAACGTAATGAAATTTTTGAAGAATACGCTAATGGTGGTTTAGAAGTTTTACAAGGTGAACTTAGAGGTTCAATAGATTATTCATACACACTTTTATTATTTTTGATATCTGATAAAAATAATAAAAATGAGGAATCAGGAGAATTTGATTTAAGAAAATTCTTAAATTGAAAACTTGCTAATCAATTACATTTGATGAGTTTTTAAAAATATGGATAATCTAATATTGTACTGTCAAAAATTATCTAATCTGAATGTCAGCAACAGCAAAAAACGTGGTACTGCTCTACATAAACCCATCTTGATTTTATCAGTTATAGATTTAATTAACAGAGATATTATTGACACAAATGAAATTAGAGTATCAGATGAATTAATTGAAACATTTGAACAATATTGGCAGATAATAGGATCACATTCTTATGCAGGAGGTTTACATTATCCTTTCTTTCATTTACAAAGTGAAGGTTTTTGGCATTTAGAATTTAAACCTGATTTTAATGGACTACAACCAAAAACAACAAATAAATTAAAACAGGCTGTTGAATATGCTTATTTAGAGCAAGAATTATTTGAATTTTTGCAAAATGAGATTACTAGAAAAGAATTATTAGATGCACTGATAACAGCATTTTTCCCGGAAATAGATTATCAAATAGATAGCATTTTAAAAATTAATCAAAATTTTGAAAATGAAATAATAATACCTGGGTCTCCTAAAGATAGCCCTAAATACAGATTGCAAAAAACAATCATTAGAAATGCTTTTTTTAGAAAAGCCGTTGTTTCTGTTTATGGTTGTCAATGTGCTTTTTGTGGTTTAATAGTTAACAAAAATCTCAGCCAAAATATAGTAGATGGCGCACATATCAAACCATTTTCCCAATTTTATGACAGCAGAATACATAACGGAATAGCCTTATGTAAAAATCATCATTGGGCATTTGATAGAGGCTGGTTTGCTGTTGATGAGAAATATAAAATTATAGTTAGTAAAGAACTGGAAGAAGTATCTCCCCATGCTAAACCCATAAAAGATTTTCATGGCGAAAAACTCATCCTGCCTAAAACGGAGAAATACTTTCCAGATATTAAAGCTTTAGAATGGCATCGTCAAAACATTTTTCAGCGATAAATATTGTTTTTCTCTGTGTACTCTGTGTCTCTGTGGTTCGTTATTAAAAATGTAGGTAATTTATACAGAGACATAGGAGTTATAAAACAGTTGGTAAACCTACATCCTGGAGTTCAACCAACTTACCATCAAAACCAATAGTATTATCTTCCATAGTTCTAGCATCAGCTAAAGCTTTACGCAAAGCAGCAACTTCCATTTTTTCGGACATTCCTCCCAAAATATAAACCAATAACTTCACCGCTAAATCTTTTCCTGCAACCTGAACCCGCTTTTTATTTGGGTCATATAACACCCCATACCATAAAGAGTGGGGAAACTCCATTTGACTAAAACCACCTTGACGATCAAATTTTCGCAACTTTTTAAAAATAGTTTCTAAAATAAAACCTTTTTTAAAAACCAAAATTCCCAAAGCTTGCGCTAAAGCAACTTGAGATACGGGACGAAATAAAATATTTCCTTCACCACCACCTTTTTCAAAACTAAATCGCCGTAAAACTGGTGTATCTTCATGGTCTAAAATCTTATAACTAGGAAGACTCCCTAAATAATCAAATAACTGTGTAAACTCTGCAATTCCCTCCTGTAATTCTTCATTTTCCGGACGCATGGGAATTAAACCTTTTTCCAAAGGTTTCCAATGGGGGAATTTTTGCCCTAAATATTTAGTAGACATATCTTGTAACGCTTGCAGTGTAGTTAATACAGTAGAATTGCTTGCTACCGTGGCACTATTCCAATTTATGCGAGATTTGCGGTTTTCTTTTTCTGCTAAAAGTGGATGCATAACCGCAATTTTTCGGGCGACAATTGCAAAACCATCATCTTCATTTAATTGTGTTAACTGACCTTTTGTTAAAGGTGCAGCCATTAAATTGACATGAACAAAAATAGACCTAACCCGTCGTTTTGCTTCCGTGTAATTTTCCCCAGCATTTACCGCACAAATAAACTCAATACCGATTTTTTCCTGTGATAAAGTTCGTAGATAATCAGTATCAATTTGAGAATTATCTATCAATTCCGCCAGAGTAATATGATTATCATTAGGAGTTTTATCTTTTTTATATCTTCTCAATTTTCCGGTTTTCAGTAATTCTAATAAACCCTGAACTCCCATCAACCGATGCTGACCATCTAAAGCGTAAATACTAACATTTTCTTGAGCAACATTTAACAAACCAATCGTACCATTTGCATCTAAAGGTATAAAATCCGTAGTAGCTTTTTTAGCACACCCTTTACCATCCCACTCATCTGCTTTTGCATCATCAACCCAAGATTGATTAATGACAACCAATACCGGGGGAAATTTATGATTTTTCCGTGCTGCTAAATATTGTACCAATGCTACTTGACGTGACCAGTCTAAAGAACGTTGTTGAATCTCATCAATGCTATCAGCATCAATTTCAATATTTTCTGTTTCAGAATTGTACTTATTTTGTAATATCGGTAATGTCGCAGCAAAATTAACTCTATTTGCAAACCATTCTAAAGTAACAGAACCCACATAAGCTTCAACACCACCCATCTTGGTTTGCTGAACAATAATTTGGTCTTTGTTACCAAGAAACTTCCTTAGTAATGTAGATAACATCTGTTGATTTTGAGTGTCATTTTCTGGATACTGTTGAGAAATATTACGGTTTTGTTCAGACGTGCTGTCCATGAGGTTAATTTTTAAAAACTAAATCTAGATTGTATAGCTTATTGTTCCAAAGTATTGGATACTAAAATGTATGGTTTTTAAAAACCACTTGACAAAATTCATGTAACCAATCTTAGTATAAATAGTTTTTAGACTTAGATTTATTTCAACAAACAAAATTAGAGTAAATCTATATATTTACAGGGAGAGAGTCATGACTATAGCACAACAACCAAACAGTAAAACTCAGCAAAACCGCACTGTAGCGGAATTAGTAGAGTATATTCAAGTTCTCACCACAGAAATTCAAGAATTATATTGTTTAGATGCGATACCTTGGGTTGTAGGTTATTCCGGGGGAAAAGACAGTACAGCAACTTTACAACTGATTTGGAATGCTATTTCTGGACTTCCACCGGAAAAGAGAACTAAAACTATTCATGTGATTACAACTGATACTGGTGTAGAAAATCCTTATGTTTCTGCTTGGGTACGTAATTCTCTGAAACAAATGAAAATGGCTTCCAAAGAACAAGGAATACTAATTGAACCTAATTTACTGCAACCAGAAGTCAAAGAAACTTTTTGGGTAAGCTTAATTGGTAAAGGTTATCCAGCACCGCGCGGAAAATTTCGATGGTGTACAGACCGTCTTAAAATTCACCCGTCTAATCGTTTTATCAGGGATATACTTAGAGTTCAGGGAGAAGTTATTCTTATTTTAGGGACTCGTAAAGCTGAGAGCATTAAACGTGCTATTTCAATGCAAAAACATCGTATAAGTAGCACAAAAGATAGACTTAAATATGATTTAAATATCAATGAAATTAATTCATTACTATACTATAGTTCTAGCTTGCCTAATGCCTTGATTTACAGTCCGATTGAAGATTGGCGTACTGAAGAGGTTTGGATTTATTTAAATCAGTATCAAAATCCGTGGGGATATAGTAATAAATATTTATTTAATATGTATCGAGGTGCCACAGCAGACAATGAATGTCCTTTAGTCGTTGATACTTCCACCCCTAGTTGTGGAGATTCTCGGTTTGGATGTTGGGTTTGCACAATTGTTAATAAAGATAAATCTATGGAGGCAATGATTCAAAATGATGAAGAAAAAGAATGGATGCAACCTCTATTAGATATCCGTAATGAATTAGACATTGAAAATGATAGAGAAAAAAGAGATTTTCGTCGTTTACGGGGAGAAGTGCAATTATTTGAACGTAATAACAAAGATAGTGGAATATCTGTTGAACCAATCCCGGGACCATATACAAAATATTGGCGGGAA
>JBJTTJ010000188.1:0-15060 GCA_046080125.1 Cuspidothrix sp. | reverse complement strand
GGCTGGTGCAGAAAATCAGACAATTTAGATACACTCTCATCACCGTTACCAGAGGAGAAACGGCCTATTTAGTTTTGTCTAACCGCTTTCCCTAGTTACCAATCATCAATTCCCAATCTTAACCATAGAGAAAAGTTGTCTCTTGTGTCTGATGGCAAAAACCATCCCAGGATATACTAAACTCATGAGTTAGTGCGGGGGCTTTCCTGCGGCAGGCGTACATTGAACTTCAATCGGACATCATCTCCGCAGGGATAATTACTAAAAATGATGAAAATGGGAATAATTAATTCCATTATTCATAGTTCATCAGGAAGTTGACTTACAAGAGCAGCAAACATGAATCCAGGAATTGACCTCCAAGGGACTTTTATTCAATCTGTCAAAGACCTAGGCCTACCCCCAGGGGCGGCCAAAGTCCTATGGATGCCATTACCCATGGTATTGATGTTAATTGGGGCAACAGTTGGCGTATTAGTTGCCACATGGCTAGAACGGAAAATTTCTGCGGCGGCACAGCAACGAATTGGACCGGAATATCAAGGTCCATTTGGATTGTTAGTACCTGTAGCAGATGGTTTAAAGCTGGTATTTAAAGAGGATATAGTACCTGCTAAAGCAGATCCTTGGCTATTTACCCTCGGTCCAATTATTGTCGTTTTACCAGTATTTCTGTCGTACTTAATTGTGCCATTTGGACAGAATATCATTATCACCAACGTGGGCATGGGCGTGTTCTTGTGGATTGCACTGTCCAGTATTCAGCCCATTGGCTTATTAATGGCAGGTTACGCCTCCAATAACAAATACTCTCTATTGGGTGGTTTACGGGCGGCCGCCCAGTCCATCAGTTATGAAATTCCCCTAGCATTGAGTGTACTGGCGATCGCCATGATGTCCAACAGTCTCAGCACCGTTGACATCGTGAATCAACAGTCCAACTTTGGCATTTTGGGCTGGAATATTTGGCGACAACCATTAGGATTCATCATCTTTTGGATCGCCGCCCTAGCAGAATGCGAACGCTTACCCTTTGACTTACCAGAAGCGGAAGAAGAGCTAGTAGCAGGTTATCAAACCGAATACTCAGGCATGAAATTCGCCCTCTTCTACCTCAGTTCCTACGTTAACCTGGTACTTTCCGCCTTATTAGTAGCTATTTTATACCTTGGTGGCTGGCATTGCCCCATCCCCCTGAATCTGATCAGCAATTGGTTAGGAGTCAGTGAAAGCGACCCTGTTATCCAGGTAGTAACAGCAGGAATAGGCATCACCATGACCGTACTCAAAGCCTATCTCCTTGTATTTCTTGCCATACTCATCCGTTGGACAGTACCACGGGTAAGGATTGACCAACTATTAGACTTAGGATGGAAATTTCTCTTACCAGTCGGTTTGGTCAATCTCCTCTTAACCGCAGCCTTAAAATTGGCCTTTCCTTTCGCCTTCGGTGGATAAACAGCAGGAGTTAGTTGTCAATCTCAATGATTGGCAACCGACAACCGACAACCAACAACCAACAACCAACAACTGACAATGCTAAAATTCCTCAAACAAGTTGGTGATTACGCCAAAGAAGCTGTCCAAGCAGGTCGTTATATAGGTCAAGGTTTAGCCGTTACCTTCGACCACATGAGACGGCGACCGGTTACAATCCAATATCCCTACGAAAAATTAATTCCCGGCGAAAGATTTCGCGGTCGGATTCACTATGAATTTGACAAGTGTATTGCTTGTGAAGTCTGTGTGCGCGTTTGTCCCATTAACCTCCCTGTAGTTGATTGGGAAATGGACAAAGCCACCAAAAAGAAAAAACTTAAACACTACAGTATTGATTTTGGAGTTTGTATTTTCTGCGGTAACTGTGTGGAATACTGTCCTACCAACTGTTTATCCATGACAGAAGAATATGAACTAGCCACCTACGATCGCCATGAACTAAATTATGATAGCGTCGCTCTAGGACGTTTACCCTACAAGGTAACAAACGATCCCATGGTGACACCACTGCGTGAGCTTGTTTACCTACCCAAAGGCGTAATGGATCCCCACGGAGTCCCCGCAGATGCCCCCCGTGCTGGTTCTCGTCCCGAAGACTTAGTAGAAAGTGGTAATGGGTAATGGTTAATGGGTAATGGGTAATCAAAATTTTTCCAATTACCAATTACCAATCACCAATTACCACACAGTATTTATTAAACATCAATAAGGATAGAAAACCGTGAATCTAGCAGAAGGAGTACAGTCTGTATCATTTAGCATCTTGGGTGTGATGATGATTGGGGCAGCACTAGGTGTAGTGCTATTCTCTAACATTGTCTATTCCGCCTTTTTGCTGGGGGGAGTATTCATCAGCATGGCAGGAATATATCTATTGCTAAATGGTGATTTTGTAGCAGCAGCACAAATACTAATTTATGTTGGTGCAATTAACGTCTTAATTTTATTTGCCATCATGTTGGTAAATAAAAGAGAAGATTTTTTACCATTGCCTAGCGCTGGATTACGAAAAGTATTTACAGCTTTAGTCAGTTTTGGACTGTTTGCTCTTTTAAGTACAATGGTATTAGCCACTCCTTGGGCTTATTCTACCAATCCCATAGTTAGCCAAAATTCCATCGTTTTAATTGGTCAGCATTTCTTTAGCGACTTCTTACTACCCTTTGAGTTAGCTTCCATTCTCTTGCTGATGGCAATGGTAGGGGCAATTATTCTGGCGCGTCGTGAATATATCCCCGACCAAGTACCAAAATCTGATCTACAACAAACAATTTTAACCCTACCAGAACGCCCCAAAGAACTCATCTCCACTGGTAGCGGTACTGACAACTAACAACAGATAACTGATCATCATGCAACTCCAATACTTTTTATTACTAGCCGCAGCTTTGTTCTGCATTGGCATCTATGGTCTAATCACCAGTCGTAATGCTGTCCGTGTACTGATGTCAATTGAATTGTTGCTCAATGCCGTTAATCTAAATTTAATGGCATTTTCCAATTTTCTTGATTCAACATTAATTAAAGGTCAGGTTTTCACGGTTTTCGTGATCACTGTGGCAGCGGCAGAAGCGGCGGTAGGTTTAGCAATCGTTCTGACGATTTATCGCAACCGTGATACCGTTGACATGGAGCAGTTTAATCTCCTGAAGTGGTAATATTTCGTGCAACTAAAGCAGGTAATCATTGCTTATAAAGCCAGAGACCCCCAGAGTAAACGCTGGGCTGAACTCTGTGCTAAACAACTAGAAAATCGTCAATGTCAAGTATTGGTCGGACCTAGTGGGCCAAAAGATAACCCCTATCCGGTTTTTTTGGCCTCTGCTAATCAACCAATAGATTTGGCTTTGGTCCTCGGTGGTGATGGCACAGTTTTAACCGGCGCTAGACATTTAGCCCCAGTCGGTATCCCCATTCTCGGCGTGAATGTAGGCGGACATTTGGGGTTTCTAACTGAGTCTGTGGATGAGTTTCAAAATCCAGAAATTGTTTGGGACAGACTTTCAGAAGATCATTATGCCATTCAACGGCGGATGATGCTACAGGCGGCAGTATATGAGGGGACTGGATCAAATTTAGAACCTGTAACTGAAAGTTACTTGGCTTTAAATGAATTTTGTGTCAAACCCGCTTCTGCTGATAGAATGATTACCTCAATTCTAGAAATGGAAATTGATGGTGAAATAGTAGATCAATATGTGGGCGATGGATTAATTATCTCCACTCCCACGGGTTCAACTGGTTATACTGTTTCCGCCAGTGGACCAATTATCCATGATGGCATGGAAACTATAACTATTACTCCCATTTGTCCCATGAGTCTTTCTAGTCGTCCTCTGGTTTTACCGCCTGGTTCTGTGGTCAGTATTTGGCCTTTGGGCGACTATGATTTAAGTACAAAACTCTGGATGGATGGTATTTTATCTACTTCCATTTGGCCAGGACATCGTGTTGATGTGCGAATGGCTGATTGTCACGCTAAATTTATTGTCCTACGGGCAAATAATTCCTATTATCAAACTCTGCGGGAAAAATTACTTTGGGCTGGTACAAGAATTCGCTACAACAATAATCACCGCAACTGATTTTTATGTATCTTTTCTAAACTTTTGCCCCAGTGCGCTCGTGATGGTAAATTCATTTTCGCCCCCGATTCTAATATATTTGGGGGCAGAAGTGTTGAATGTTAAGAAAGAGGTGATAAAAATAGCTCAAAATATGATAAATTTTGGGTGAAGGTTTAATAATTGGTGTAAAACTTTTGCTTAGAGGATGTTTGCAAGTTTTATATAATACTTTTCAAATAACTTATTAGGGAGATTTTACCTACCTAAATCGTGCATTTCATTAATTACCGTTGCACATTTTTGAGTTACTCTTTCTAACTCATCCCTATTAGTAGAACTAGGAGGTTCAATTAATTCCCCAATTCTAATAGTTAAAGGCACTGGACGAGGTAAAGCAGAACCAGGTTGTAAAATTTGTTCACTTCCCCATAAACTCACAGGTAAAAAAGGTGCTTGGGACTTAGCAGCGAGGAGTGCTGCACCTTTTTTCGGGTCAGTAATACGACCATCGGGAGTGCGTGTACCTTCCAAAAATACACCTAGCGCCCAACCATTCTCTAAAAATTCTAAAGCAGCACGGATGGCGTTGCGGTCAGCATTACCGCGACTAACTGGGTAAGCACCGTATAATTTAATCGCTTGGGCTAAAACAGGAATTTTAAATAATTCTTCCTTGGCCATGTACGCGACTGGACGAAGCACGCAATTAGAAACTATAGGTGGGTCAAAATAACTAGCATGATTACTCACTACTATCACAGCACCTCGTTGAGGAACATTCTGTGAGCCATAAATCTTGCCTTTGAAGTATGTGTGTAACATAGGGCTAACTATAGACCACTTAAAGGCATGATACAGTGCCAAACTAACTAAAGGTTCACGGTTTCTAGTCACGGAAGATAATGTAAATAAATGGAGTCAGGTTATAGAAAATTTGAATGTTCCAGACATCTTACCACTAATCTTGCACTCCTAACAATCCTCAAGGAAGATTTTTCTAATTCACGAAACTCCTGATTAAGATAACTAATTAGAAAAGTTCCTCAGAGCTTGTTTGAAAAGTAGTCTATCGTAATATTTTCCCCCTATCAAGGGGAAACTTTAACAATCCAATCCCCTCCCCTTTACAAAGATAGGGTTAGGGGGGGCTAAAAAATATTTGAGATATCAATCATGACTTTTAAAACATCCTCTCAGTCAACATTGATTTTTAATCTTCTCCTTTGACCAATTTAACTTGACTTGCTGCCTTTTTGGCCTTTTGTCTAGCTTCTTGAATATTTTCCCCCTTAGCTAGAGCTACACCCATGCGACGATAGGGATGGGCGGTTGGTTTACCAAATAACTTAATATCTACATCTTTTTCTGCTAAAGCTTCAGCTACACCAGTAAAAGCAATAGAATCAGATTTTTCTGAAGCTAAAATTACAGCACTGGCTGAATATCCTAACTGTTCAATGTGGGGAATAGGTAAACCTAAAATCGCTCGCAGATGTAATTCAAACTCATTCAAATTCTGGGAAATTAATGTCACCATTCCTGTATCGTGAGGTCTGGGAGAAAGTTCGGAAAAAATCACTTCGTCTTTAGTAATAAAAAATTCCACGCCGAAAATTCCTGCTCCTCCCAAGGCATCAGTTACCTTTTTAGCAATTTCTTGAGATGCTAAAATTTTCTCTTCAGAAATAGCTGCGGGTTGCCAAGATTCTTGATAATCTCCTCTTTCTTGACGGTGGCCAATGGGAATACAGAAAATTGTGGCTGCGCCCCACTGTTTTATTGTTACTAAGGTAATTTCAATTTCAAAATTTATAAATTCTTCGACAATTACCTTTTGACTATCACCGCGAGAGTTAGAAATTGCATAATTCCAAGCTTTTTCTACTTGAGTTCTATCATTAACTACAGATTGACCTTTTCCAGAGGAGGACATCACGGGTTTAACAACATTAGGAAAACCAATTTCTTCAGCAATAGTAATTAATTCTTCTAAGGTGACAGCATAACCATATTTAGCAGTTCTAATTCCTAATTTTTTGTGGGCTAATTCCCTAATTTTGTCCCGGTTCATTGTGTAGTTAGTGGCCGCTGCTGTGGGAATAACTGTAATTCCTCTTTGTTCAAATTCTTGTAATTTTTCCGTTCTAATGGCTTCAATTTCTGGGATAATAAAATCAGGTTGATGTTTATTTACTACTGCTTCTAAATCATCAGCACTCAGCATAGAAATAACTTCTGCACAATCAGCAACCTGCATAGCGGGAGCATGAGCATATCTATCTACAGCAATCACATAATTACCTAAACGTTGAGCAGCAATCACAAATTCTTTTCCTAGTTCTCCTGAACCAAGCAGCATTAGTTTTTGAGGTAGTTTTAGCGCCTTAATCATGGGTTTCTGGTGATTGTTAAAAGAATACAAAAACTTTTTCGTTCTGATTGATTATTTACACACAACGATCATCTCGTCAAGTTTTAAATAAATATTTATGGGTTCTTCAGTACCTAATATGCAAAATCAATCTCAAAAAACTTCGGAAGGCTTAATATACTTATGAAAAAAGCCACACATATTGGATATTATCACAAAAACTGCCTCTTTACTCTGTTCCCTTTTTGAGATTGGTAATTTAGCATAACAAGTACGGTAGAACTACAAATACTTCCTATTGACTGACTACGATTTTCTCAATGTGGGTTTTACCAAGAATGTAATGCCCTTAATTGGGGGGTTTTTTTGACTTGATGGGCTTGCATTCGGGTGAGAACATCATCTAAGATTCCTACAGCTTCAACAATGTTACCGCCTTTATTGAGCATGACACATTCTGCCCGTTCTGACATAGCAGCATCGGTCATTTCAGCCCGTGATGGCATTCCATGTTTAACAAGGTTTTCTAATACTTGAGTTGCCCAAATTACGGGTATATGGGCGGCTTCACATAACCAAAGTATTTCTTCTTGAATTTCCGCCAGTCGTTGATAACCAATTTCAATAGCTAAGTCTCCCCTAGCAATCATAATAGCAAAGGGTTGTTTACCTGCGGCTTGAATAATTAATTCCGGTAAATTAGTAACAGCAAGTGGTGTTTCTATTTTGGCAACTATAGCAGGTATGGGACAATTCTCTGGTAATCTAGCTGCCAATTCCCGTTGTAAAAGTTGAATATCTTCAGGAGTTTGCACATAGGAATAACCGATAATATTAACTTGATCAACATGAGCAGCAATAAAGTCTAAATCTCGTTTATCTTTGTCCGTTAAGGAACTTAAATGTAAGTCCGTGTAAGGAAAATTCATGCCTTTATCTGGTAAAAGTTTTTCACCTTTAAGACGGGCATGGGTGACTTTTAACCATAGTCCTTCGGGTGTGATGGATTCAACATAAGCGCCTATTTTACCATCATCAATCCATACTGTTGTGCCAATTTTTAATTCTTTTAATATGTCTGGAATAGTACAACTAGCTTGAAAACATTGGGAATTAATTGTAGTGGGTAAATCAGGGGTGAGAAGCAGAGATTCACCTTTAAATATCCGTTGTTTGGGACTGGGGGCGATCGCAAATTTAATCCGGGTTTTCGGACCACTCAAATCCATGAGAATTTTGCAAGTAGCTCCTAATTCTAATTCTGCTTTTTTCACATTATTAATCATTGCTAACCATTCAATGGAGGTATCATGGGCGCAATTAATTCTGACGCAATTTGTACCTTGATGAATCAAATCTCGGACAAATTCATAATTGGTAGCAGCTTCTATTGATAACGTCACCATGATGCGAACTCGACGGTGATGGAGAGTATTACCAAATATATCTTCTGTATTTTGCTGTAATAAGCGATCGCCTTCAAAAAATGCTTCTAAGGGGGGATGTGTAATGATAGAATCGTTATCCGTGCGACAAACTGCCTTTAAAGTGGCAATCACAGCATCTAAAGTAGGTAAAACTTTGGCTTCTATTCTTCCTAGAGACGACAAACCCCAAGGCATTAAAGCTGCTTGGAGTTCTCTTAAATCATATCTTCTCAAAACTAAATAATAAGCCAGATTTTGACTACTATTAATAAATGATGGGCGGTGAATTTCTGTTTGCCATTGTTCAAATATCTCTATTCCTTCCTGAACAACAGCCTGGCGAAGTTGTTGTATTGTAGTTAATAAAATCCGAGGATCAGATAGGTCTAACCCTTCATTTTCTATCTCTATATCAGTAGACTGCATATTAGTAAATTCAACTCCACAAATTTAAAATTATTCCGTTGATCCAGAATAGTTAAATTCACCTTTTGCCACCACATTCTTTAATAGGAAATAGGCAAGAGAGAAGAGAATTTTTCCCCTGCTTCCCTGCCCCTTTAGCTCTCTACCTCTTAACCTTCTGCGGAAGCAATTTCTAACATTGTTTTGATGACAGAATCAGGATTGAGACTAATAGAATCTATACCTTGTTCAACGAGGAAACGGGCAAATTCTGGATAGTCGCTGGGAGCTTGTCCACAAATACCTATTTTGCGTCCATGTTGTTTGACAGTAGTTATAGCTTTTTCTATTGTCCGTTTTACAGCTTTGTTGCGTTCATCAAATAGATGGGCCACTAATTCCGAATCTCGATCTAATCCTAATGTTAATTGGGTCAAATCATTAGAACCAATGGAGAAACCGTCAAAAACTTGGCTAAATTCATCCGCTAATAAAACGTTACTAGGCAGTTCACACATTACGTAAACTTCTAAGCCATTTTCTCCTTGAACTAAGCCATTTTGAGCCATTTCTGCTAACACCTGTTTACCTTCTTGGGGCGTGCGACAGAAGGGAACCATGAGAATCATATTGGTTAAACCCATTTCATCTCGCACCCGTTTCATGGCCTGACATTCCAGGGCAAAACCTTCACGATAACGAGGGTCATAATAACGAGAAGCACCACGCCAACCAATCATCGGGTTTTCTTCTTTAGGTTCAAATTGTCTACCACCTAAAAGGTTAGCATATTCATTACTCTTGAAATCAGACAAACGCACAATTACAGGTTTAGGATAAAATGCGGCGGCAATTGTACCAATACCTTGAGCCAATTTAGAAACAAAAAATTCAGCTTTATTTTCATATTGGGCTGTTAATTCGCTAATTTTATATTTAGCGAGTTCGTCTTCTAATTCGTCAAAATGTAATAATGCTAAAGGATGGGCTTTAATATGGTTAGCAATAATAAATTCCATCCTCGCTAAACCAACTCCATCATTGGGAATACCTGATAAATGTAACGCTTCTTCTGGATTACCCACATTCATCATAATTTTCGTGCAGGTACGAGGCAAATTTTCTAAAGGTAATTCCTGAATTTCAAAGTTTAATAAACCTGAGTAAACTTTGCCTGTTTCACCTTCAGCACAACTAACAGTTATCTCCTCTCCAGTTTGTAATAATCTTGTCGCATTTCCACAACCAACTATGGCCGGGATTCCCATTTCTCTAGCTATTATCGCCGCATGACAAGTCCGTCCTCCAGAGTTAGTAACAATAGCACTGGCTTTTTTCATAATTGGTTCCCAGTCTGGGTCTGTACGGTTGGTAACTAGCACTTCTCCAGGTTGGAATAAATTGATTTGATGTACGTCAAGGATAACTCTAGCTTTACCTTGACCGATGATTTCGCCAACGCTACGACCTGTTAATAAAACTTGACTTTTTTCTTGAAGTTGATAAGTTCTCAGAACAGTTTTTGACTTTTGAGATTGTACTGTTTCTGGTCTAGCTTGGACGATAAATAATTCACCAGTTACGCCATCTTTTGCCCATTCAATATCCATCGGTGTTGCCATCCCTCGGACTTGGGAGTAATGGTCTTCAATGATATAAGCCCATTTGGCAAGTTGCAAAATTTCTTGGTCATTCAGAGCAAATTGAGTGCGTTCTGATTGGGGAACGGGGATGTTTTTGGTTAATTTTGATCCACCAAGATCATAAACCATTTTTATTTCTTTTGTTCCCAAACGTTTTTGAAGAATAGGTTTATATCCTGTTTTTAAAGTGGGTTTAAATACTAAATATTCATCTGGGTTTACTGCCCCCTGAACTACATTTTCACCTAAACCGTAAGCTGCGGTAATTAAGGCTGCATCTTTAAAGCCCGTTTCGGTGTCAATGGAGAACATTACACCAGAGGATGCTAGATCAGAACGTACCATTTTTTGCACACCGACCGATAGAGCTACTTCAAAATGATCGAAACCTTTAATTTGACGATAAGAAATAGCCCGGTCTGTAAATATAGAAGCAAAGCATTTATGGCAAGATTCTAATACGCCTTGGAGTCCGTGAACATTGAGATATGTTTCCTGTTGTCCGGCAAAACTAGCATCTGGTAAGTCTTCTGCGGTGGCACTGGAACGCACAGCAACGTCAGTATCTATACCGTATTCTTGACAGAGACTTTGATATGATTGAGCGATCGCCTCTTGTAATTCTAAGGGAAATGGGGTTTCTAACATTAATGACCTGGCTTGTTTGCCACATTCTTGCAGATTATTCATATCTTCAACATCTAAATCTGCAAAAATCTTTCTTAGTTTGGCTTCTAAATCAGCCCCAGTAATAAAGTATCTATAAGCATAAGCAGTTGTAGCAAACCCAGTGGGAACTTTCACCCCTTTAGATTCAAGTTGTTGAATCATTTCCCCTAAAGAGGCGTTTTTACCACCCACTAGGGGAATATCTGCAATTCCCACGCAAGTAAACGGTAAGACTAAAGCTTTTTGGGGAAGCTGAGTATTTTCCTGATTGCTTTTAATTTCTAGCATATTGTTCCATTCTGCAAAAATATTTTCTGTTATTTAATTCAGTCTTTGGGGTTTGGTTGTCTTTTTCCTCGCCCACTATTGTTATATACAGACATTTTGAGGATCTTGTGAGGATATATTTACCCATATTTTAATGCTAAACAATAGGAAAAATAATGAATAGTAACTGTTTGAGAATTTGTAAACATTTCTAGTGTTCTACAATTATTACAGCTATTACAGCCGAGATTGTCAATAAATATAACGAAATATTACATAATATTACATATTCTGTTTTTATTCTAAACATCTTCATCAGTTCCTCATATTTACCAGTTAGAATTTAACAAACAACTACAAATATATTCTTGATTGATTTCTCGTGATTACATAAACAGTTTATTACCTAACCATTTTAAATAAAAGGATGTGAAACTATTATGCCTCATTGTCCTTGCTGCACTGATTCTCTTTTACACCACGTCCGAGGTTCGGAAAGCTACTGGTTCTGTCGTACTTGTTGGCAAGAAATGCCAGTCTTAACCCAGGGGTACAGAACTGAAATTCCAAAACCTATGTTGGCCAAACTAAGCCAAAAAATCTTCACGTCAGATGAATGCAGTTTCCAAATCCTAAGTATTCAGCTATAGCAATTGTTCCCAGACCCCCGATTTCTCAAAAGAAGTCGGGGGTCTTGTTGTTCCTCACCCCTACGGTAATAGATTATAGCCTTTCCCAATTTCATCAGGTACACCCTAATTTATTTACTGTTCCCTGTTCTCTAAAACTAGAAAACTCTGTACCTCACGCTTCTTGGTAAATGCTATATTAAGAATTTATGATTCTGTTCGCATTTTTCTAGTTTGTTCTAAAATTTTATCTATATCTTCCGTAGATAAACGCTGAACATAATTAATTTTTACCTCCTCTAAAAAGTCATTTAACAAAGTTTGCACTTCTGTCATAACTTGTTTTTGTTTGATTTCTGAAGCTAAGGAAGCTACAAAGTTTTCGATCAACTGACTAGAAAGTTTAGCAGCTACAGGATCTTTAGTTACACTCGTTAAAGCTGCATAAATATTATTAGTAATTTTTTCAGCTAATTGTTTACTAATTTGTACTTGCGCTTGGCCTAGTCCTGGGAACATAAGCAAATTCTTATAACCCGGTAATTGTTGACAAGCAACTTCAATACTATGACATAAAATTTCATTCACATCTGGTTGGATTTTTGGTAATACCTGATTGACCAGAGTTTTAATAAATAATCCCGTTAAGGCTTCTATTTCATTGATATTATTAATATCTATATAGGAACGGACATTTTCTGATTGTAATAACCAACGGGTAATTTCACCTCGTTGAATAGAACCTTGAACTTGGTTAATTACCTGTACTACCACAATTTCCGTAATTTCTTCGGCAAAGTTAGACAAAATTCCTTGATGCAGTTGTTTTCTGACTAAATGAAGATCAATTAATCGAGAGTGATCCAATCTAGTTATCACTGGTATGACTCGCAACCATCGCCATAAAGGTAATATTAATAATAAATCATACCAACGCCAAAGGATTGCCTCTAACCATCTTAAATGACTATATTTACGTTTAATTAAAAAGGCACGTCCTGATAATTCTATGGTGAATAGCACCGTAAAAGGTAAGTCAATAATCCAAAAATCATTTATTGGTTCTCCATTTTCATCAATTTTCCGGTAATAATTAGCAGCAATTCCCGGACGAAGCTTTTTATTAAAAAATTGCATTTGTTGCTGCCAATTATTTTCAGATAAATACTCCTGACTCCAGAACTTATTAAATGCATTTTTGGCTGATTTTTCCCCGATGTGCTCACGCATCCGGTTTTTAATTTTTTCCAAAGTTCCACTTTTACCAGACCCAGCAAAAGGATTAGTTTCGATCATCTCCTTGCTAAGAAGGCGAATATCTGCTAATTTAGTCTCTGCTTGTGCTGAATTTAAGCCTGTTTGACTTACCTGTTCTTCTAATGCTGCAATTGCTTTGAGATATTTCGTAGTATCAAGATGAGGTTCAATACCTTTAATGGAATCATATAATCGAGTTATTTCGGGAACTCTACGGAAGTAAAAGTCTCGCCAAGGTACGTAACTTAAATCAAATAGAACTAATGCTAAGTTAGCAAGAGTGGTAACTGCCATTACTCTTTCAATCCAAAAGTTTCTCTGTAGCGATTTTTTTAAGTTATCCATATTCGGAAGTTCACAAATCATTGCTATCAGGGTTTTCTAGCCCTTTTTTATGATAAGAAAACCAAGATGCTGTTTATGAATATCTGCATCTTGGTTAAGGAAAATTCCAGAAATCAATTTTCTTAAGTTCTGAAATTTTATATACAGCAGTTTCCGTTATTATGAGGTACAGATATTAATGATAAAACCATTGTGGTACAGGCAGGGATGCCTGTTCTGTACCTCATAACACAAAGGAAGTGCTGTATAAATTTCAGATTTAAGAGAGAGGTTCAATCCGTCCATAGAACAAACCACGAATCTTCACTTCTTTAGGTTCACCTGCACCTAAGTCTGTATCAGAAGGTTGTTCACTTTCAAAAGTTCCAGCTATTTCACCAGAAGTATTATCTACTTTGGCAACTTGTAAGGAAATTTTACCCTTGAGGATTTCTGCACGTTTAACGTTAGTACGTGTCAAATCTTCAGCATCAGCTTGGGCAGGTAAAGCTACCGCATTATCATAACCACTTACCACACCACGACCTTTAGGATCTAAGAAAGCAGCACCACGATAGGAAGGTACTTTAAAAGTTCCTTCAAAATCAGTGGATGTATTAATGCTAGTTAAATTAGGTTGTGTTTGTGCAACTAAGTTTTTAATGGTAAATAGGAAAGGTACTAATTCACCACCAGGAAGTTTAACTGTAATAGCTTGGAAGTCCAGACCATCTTCTTCCTTAAAAGTTAAACTATTATCTGGATTAACGGTTAGTTTTCCTTGTACTTGGTCAATGGTCGAGGTGTATCTAGTCATCACCTTACCAGGTACAAATTCTGCTTTTTGACGTTTGTTAGCAGGTTCTTCCTTGACAAAGTAATTTGTTGGCTCTAAACAAAGCTCTTTGATCGCGTATGTTTGATTGGAATCAATAGCGATAGATCCTCGGATAGTTTCTGCAAGTTGGGGACATTTATTTGCCAACCCAGTGCCGCGTATTTGTTCATAAGTAAGAGACTCACGTGCAGTAGCAGATGGTGAACTACTACAAGCCGTAATTAGTCCCAAGCACATAGCAAAAAAAGCAAGGATTAAAGCGCGATATCTCATGGTTAACCTCAATCTCAAAAATTAATATCTAAGTCGTCAAACTGCTCTAGCAAACGTAACTAAACGCATTGCATCTCTGAGTCTAGAGTTTAAACCATAGACTAAGCAGTGAACCGCATCCATTTTGGATGATGTATGTGTTGTCAGTACATACAACAAAAGTATTTGGACAGGGAAATTAGCCAGATCATACGATTTTTTTTAACTCAAAATCAAAGTGCCCTAATTCTTAAATTCGGCTGTCATACAGCACAAATGATGGAAAAGCCTTCTCTACCTTACCATCAAGGATTCTTATTACTTGAGAATAGCGAGAAAGATATATGTTGGGAAGTCAGGATTTAGGCTTCGCGTGGTATTTCTTGAAAGTTGGGAGTGAAAGAGTGCTGGTTGGCCATCGGCCTGACTTTTATCTTTTATACAAGTGCAGGGAATAAACGAACCACTCCGGGTAACGATAACACGGAGAAATGGGGGTTTAGAGCGGGGTATTTTCCGTAACATAAGTCCTGCTATAAAAAATTGTAAAGTTTTTTTACTGGCAATTGATTTCTTTAAAACTCTAGTGATATCTTCACTTTCGGAAGCAGGCCGTTTATATACCAGGTTGATTACCAATGTTACCTTTGATAAATCGTAAACTAAGCAGTAGAGCCTTGTTAAAGAAGACTCTTAGCCTATGCTTGTGTGTAATGTTTTTTCTTCTATCTCTGGAAGTTCCCACAGCACAGGCTTTAGTTGAGTCTAAACAATACCCTGTGAATAACATAGGACTAATAATTAATGCTGTACCCAAGGGAGATAGGTGGTTAAAGCATCTTAACGAGGATCTTTTACCTTTCTGGACACAAAATACAGCCCTTGGGGAAAATGGCAACTTTCCCACCTAT
>JBJTTJ010000187.1:0-8607 GCA_046080125.1 Cuspidothrix sp. | reverse complement strand
TGGTCAGTGGTCAGTGGTCAGTAGTCAGTGGTCAGTGGTCAGTGGTCAGTGGTCAGTGGTCAGTGGTCAGTGGTCAGTGGTCAGTGGTCAGTGGTCAGTGGTCAGTGGTCAGTGGTCAGTGGTCAGTGGTCAGTGGTCAGTAGTCAGTAGTCAGTGGTCAGTGGTCAGTGGTTAAGAAAAACAACGAACAACTGACAACCAACAACTGACAACCAACAAATAAAAATTAAGCCCATTTTTCAGCTACTAATTCAGCCAAATCTAGAACCCGTTGGCTATAACCCCACTCATTGTCATACCATGCCATGACTTTCACCATGTCATTACCCATAACAATGGTTAAGTTGGCATCAACAATAGAAGACTCATTTGTACCTTGATAATCAGAAGATACAAGTTCCAACTGGCTGTAACCTAAAATGCCCTTTAGATAACTTTCTGAGGCATCTTTAAGAGCTTGGTTAACTTCTTCAGCAATAGTACGTTTTTCTGTCTGAACGACAAAATCCACCATGGACACATTAGGAGTAGGTACACGCAAAGCCACACCATTCAGCTTACCCTTGAGGTTAGGAAGCACCAAAGCTACTGCTTTAGCTGCACCGGTGGAAGTAGGAACAATGTTAATAGCTGCTGCTCTAGCTCGGCGCAAATCGCGGTGGGAAGCGTCTAATAAACGCTGATCACCTGTGTAGCTGTGGGTGGTGGTCATTGTACCTTTGATAATCCCAAATTTTTCATCTAGCACCTTAGCAATGGGAGCTAAACAGTTGGTGGTACAACTAGCATTACTGATGATGTTGTGTTTGTTGTGGTCATAATCATGATGATTTACACCCATCACAAAAGTACCATCTTCATTTTTACCGGGGGCAGTAATCAGAACTTTCTTTGCACCAGCATTGACGTGCCGCATTGCCCCTTCTTTACTGGTAAATACACCAGTGGACTCAATAATCAGGTCAATGTCCCACTCTTTCCAGGGCAAGTTATCTGGGTTGCGATCAGATACGCACTTAATTGTATTACCATTAATGATGATAGAATTATCATCAGCAGAAATGTCTGCACCCTGTAACCTACCTAGCATGGAGTCATATCTAAGCAAGTGAGCATTAGTTCTGGGGTCGGAAGTGTCATTAATACCGACTAGTTGGATATTGCTGTTTTCTCTACCCACCCAGCAACGTGCAAAGTTACGTCCAATGCGCCCGAAACCGTTAATTGCAACTCTAATCACAGTGTCTTGCCCTCTGTATTTATGCCTATAAGTTGATATCGTTGACCCCAATCATATCGCAAATAGGGAAGCTATTTATAACCAGAAACTCTTAGATTCAAAAAAAAGATAGATTTTTTTATAAATTGTAAATTTAGGGGTAGGTCAGCAATTAACTTAGACAAATTCAGTACAAACCACTTACTGATAACGTACAGATCAGTACAGGAGATAACAGTTCACAGTCATAGCTCAACCGTCACCCAAGATTATTAGACCTGTGGTGAAAATTACATAAGCGTTTTCTACAACCCTTATTCGTTCCGTTCTATAAATGTCTATTTTTATAAGTTGAATAATATTTTCACTGGGACTTACGCACGATTTACTGAATAACGAACCACTCCAGACGAACAGAGAGAAATGAGGGTTTGAGGAATATTTTGCGTAAGTCCTGTTCACTATCAATGTACTATTGTAGTCAATTCCGTAGCAGGTGACTGTCTGGTAATGTAAGTTGCTGGGTTATAGGCTGCTAAGTATTCACAAAGCCATAACAATATGTGTTTTAATTTACAAATTTTTCTTTCCCGATGTAGCACAAATTTTCAGAATAATCTTATGAGCAGATTATAAAGAGAAAAAGTTTTCGACAGGGGGATAATCTGACTCAAGGAGCAAAATCAAGGTCAAAAATTAGTTATTTAGCAGGGATAAACATTTTGGATGAGATAGTTAGTATCTGTAAAAATCAAAATCCTGTTATGATACGCGTGTCTTATGTAATTCAATGTGGTGTGGTATAAGAGGAGAATAAAATGGGTAATTCTATAGATTTTAGTGGTAGACCATTTCATTTCATAGGAATTGGTGGTATTGGGATGTCTGCTTTAGCGTATGTTCTAACTAAACGCCAATTACCAGTATCGGGTTCAGACCTGCGGCCTAATCATATTACCCATAAGCTAGAATCCCTGGGTGCTCATATTTTTAGCAAACAAGAAGCGAATAATCTAGAGTTTTTTGTGCCTGACCTAGAGGCTAATTCTGTATTATTGACCTCAGTACAAAAGTCATCGGCGGCAAAAAAGACCTTACCCCAAGTAATTTGTTCCACAGCTATTAATAGTAATAATTTGGAATATAAAGCTGCTTTGGAATTAGGTTGCCCGATTTTGCACCGTTCTGATGTCCTGGCTGCTTTAATAGCAGACTATTACAGTATTGCAGTGGCTGGGACTCATGGCAAAACTACCACTAGCAGTATGATTGGTTATATGCTGTTAGAAGCCGGACTTGATCCAACTATTTTAGTAGGTGGGGAGGTCAAAGCTTGGGAAGGTAATGCGAGAATGGGGGAAAGTCGTTATTTGGTGGCTGAAGCAGATGAATCCGATGGTTCTTTAGTCAAACACGCTCCAGAAATTGGCATTATTACTAATATTGAATTAGATCATCCCGACCATTACGAAACTTTAGAGGAAGTAATTCATACCTTCCACACCTTTGCTCAAGGTTGTAAAACTTTGGTGGGTAGTATTGACTGTGGGACGCTGCGTGATAGATTTGAACCAACCATCACCTATAGTCTGTACCCAGATAAAGGTGCTGATTACACGGTGACTAATATAGATTATCGTGCTGATGGAACAACGGCTTTAGTATGGGAAAAAGGCAAAGCTCTGGGTTTATTAAATTTACGGCTATTGAGTCATCATAACCTCAGTAATGCTTTAGCAGCAGTAGCAGTAGGTAGATTGTTAGGGTTAGAATTTGGGGAAATTGCTAAGGGTTTAGCTACCTTTGAAGGTGCAAGAAGAAGGTTTGAGTTTCGAGGTGAGGCGGCAGGAATTACTTTTATTGATGATTATGCCCACCACCCCAGTGAGGTTCGTGCTACTTTAGCCGCAGCTCGTTTGCAAACTCGACCTGAACAAAGGGTAGTTGCTATTTTCCAACCCCATCGTTATAGTCGGACGTTAACATTTTTAGAAGAATTTGCTGCATCTTTTACTCATGCTGATTTGGTTGTGCTGACTGATATTTATAGTGCTGGTGAACCAGATTTAGGTCAAGTCAGTGGGCAAGATTTGGCTGATGCCATTAGCAAATATAATCCTCAAGTAGTTTATCAACCAACTTTATCTTTAATTAGGGAATTTTTGCTGCAAACACTACGTCCGGGGGATTTGGCATTGTTTTTAGGTGCTGGTAATTTGAACCAGACTATTCCCGACTTAATTACTACTATCAGTGAACCAGCAATTGCTAGTTCCTAGGGTCAAAAACCGTCCGGTAGTGGTTTGTAAATTAACTGCAATACCGGATTTTTACGCTGAATAAATCACACAATTCAAAAATTTACCAATTGACGTAAAGATGATAACTTCCCAGGGATTTGGCAAAATCTGTAAACTTTCTGATTTGACTCCCCAACAGCACCTTCAAGATCATTTAGATCATAGTAAATTAATTTACTTGCCAGGAACGAATTGCCAACTTAAAACTAAGATATCTTTATCGGCTTTTACTTCTTATCGAGTTGGGGGACAAGCTGAATGGTATGTTTCTCCCCATGATTTAAACACATTGCAAACAAGTATTGAGTATGCAAAGGCAAATGATTTCAAAATAACAATTTTAGGTGGTGGTTCTAATTTATTGGTGAGCGATCGCGGCATACCCGGTTTAGTCATCGCTACTCGTCATCTTAGGTCTAAACATTTTGATCCAGTCACAGGTCAATTAACTGTATCCGCCGGAGAAGCTATTCCTACTTTAGCATGGGACGCGGCCGCTTTAGGATGGGAAGGATTGGAATGGGCTGTGGGTATTCCTGGCACGGTAGGGGGTGCAGTAGTAATGAATGCAGGAGCGCACAATAACTGTGTTGCTAATATGTTAGTTAGTGCCCAAGTCCTTTCTCCAGATGGAACACTAGCAACTCTTACCCCGGAGGAATTAGGCTACACCTATCGCAGTTCACTACTACAAGGTAGCCAACAAATTGTCACTCAAGCCACTTTCCAACTCCAACCAGGGGCAGATCCCCTCCAAGTCACAGCTAGAACTAAGGAACATAAAAAACACCGTCTCAGCACCCAACCTTACACCTATCCCAGTTGTGGCAGTGTGTTTAGAAATCCTAAATCTTATGCTGCTGGCTGGTTAATTGAACAAACTGGACTCAAAGGCTATCAATTAGGAGGAGCTCAAGTTGCCCAACTCCATGCTAATTTTATTCTCAACCGGGGGGGAGCTAAAGCCAACGATATTTTTAGCCTCATTCGTCATATTCAACATCAGGTGCAGGAACGTTGGTCAATTTGGCTAGAACCAGAAGTGAAAATGTTGGGTGAGTTTCCCACAGTTTGCTAAAGGTGACTGTTAACACTCATCCGGTCAACAATTACCAATTACCAATCACCAATTACCCACCCCATCTATAATTGAATTTGATTTGTCAGTCATCGTAAAGTGGATAACCAGTTATGACAGGAAAAGGACAGGGATTTGGCTTTGGCCTAGGCAAAATGAAAGAACTAGCCGAAGCATTTAAAAAAGCGCAGCAAGTTCAAGAAGGTGCAAAGCGTCTTCAAGAAGAATTGGAGCAAATGGAGATTCTCGGAGAATCTGGTGGTGGACTGGTTAAGGTTATTCTCAGTGGCAACCAAGAACCCAAACGAGTGGAAATTGCCCCATCTGCTCTAGAAGAAGGTGCAGAAGTGCTTTCTGATTTAATCACTGTGGCCATGAAAGACGCTTATAAAAAGTCTACTGAAACCATGCGGGAACGGATGGAAGATCTAACCAGTGGACTCGAATTACCAGGATTTTAATCACTCAATTTTGGATTGACGATTTTGGATTTTGGATTGAGTCCACCCTAAGGTCTAGAAACTGGAAAATTTTGGATTTGGGATTGATGATTTTTCCGTCTTCAAGGATGGGGACCTGTACCGAATTTTTTTATCTAAAATCTAAAATCTAAAATCTAAAATCTAAAATCTAAAATCTAAAATTCCCGGTCAGTGGTCAGTAGTATAAAATAACTGACAACTGACACAAAAATCACAATGTATGGCTTATAAGTTACTATTTGTTTGCCTTGGTAATATTTGCCGATCGCCATCGGCGGAAAATATTATGAATCATCTGATTGACCAAAGGGGTCTAACGGATACAATTGTCTGCGATTCTGCTGGTACTGCCGATTATCATATCGGTGCACCACCGGATAGACGGATGAGCACCGCCGCAGAAAATAAATTAGGCTTTAAACTCCGCGGACAGGCTCGGCAATTTCAATTATCGGACTTTCAAGAGTTTGATTTGATTTTGGCCATGGACAAAAGCAATCATGATGATATTTTAGCTGTTGACCCTTCTGGAAAATATCATTCTAAAGTTAGGTTAATGTGCGATTTTTGCTCTAAATACACCCTCAAGGAAGTTCCAGACCCCTATTATGGTGGAATGGAAGGCTTTAATCAAGTGATTGATTTGTTAATGGATGCTTGTGACGGTTTGCTTAAACACATCACACACAGTTGACACTCTCAAGGCTAAAGCCCCTGAGATTCTTTGCTTACCGGATATTTCTGTGAAAATCTCATAATTCTTAAGTCCTCGATTTCTCTCAAATCGGGGATTTATAGCACTTCCCTTGTGTCATGAGGTATATTATGAACAGGCAGGATGCCTGTACCACAATGGTTATGGTTTTATTGTTAATATTTGTACCTCATAATATAGCGGTATGCACTTGGGTGAGATACATCATCAGCCCCCTCCTCGCTTGCGGGGATGGGGTTTTTGTATTTCACTCAACGGAAAACCTCTGTAACGGAAACTGCTGTGATAACCCATGTTCCCCAAATATTGACTGGTTCGCCAAAGTTTTATTAATTATAGAAGACCTCATTTTATTCAGAAGTTTTTGATTAATTTTATCTATTTAAAATGGCAATTTCTGACCTTTAAAGCCAGATCTGGATAATCGCTAAATACACCATCTATTCCTAAATCAAAAAATATTTCGTATTCTCTTTGCGGATTTCCTTGACAGTATAAAGGTAAGAAAAAATCTTCATTTCTAAAAGTCCAGGCGTGAACTTGTAAATTAGCTGCATGAGCATCTATAATTAAAGATGTTGGCGATATTAATTGGCTGGAATTATCTCTAGAAATTAATAAATTTTTATGTACACCTATGGCCTGGGCATATTCAGCAATTTCTTTTAAGTCTTTTTGATTTAATAAATCTGTATAACTTCGAGGATCATTATTAACCACAAAGTCGTAGGGTTTACCAGTATTATTGACAAGTTGGACAAGGGGTAAATCTGTTATTTTTGCTAATTCTTTTAAGTTATTAACCTCAAAAGATTGAATAAATATGGGTATATTAATTTTCTGCAAATTAAATAATAAGGTCGGTTCTAATGATAAACCAATAGATTGAAAGTAAGTAGGATGTTTTGTCTCTGGATAAACGCCGATTTTACGACCAGTTTCTTGGGTTTTCTGCTGGGCTAAATCAATGATTTCTATAAAAGTGGGAATCGGAAATATTTGATCATAAGGTAGATTTTGAGGACGTAATTGGGGAATAGGTTCTTTAGCAGTTAAAGTTTTGATTTCTGAGATAGTAAGATCTTCTGTAAACCACCCCGTTTTAATTTCACCATCAATAATTTTAGTAGTTTTTAAATGAGCAAATTCGGGATGATTAGCAACATCCGTAGTTGCCGATATTTCATTTTCGTGTCGGGCAATTAAAACTCCATCTTTAGTTGTGACCAAATCAGGTTCAATATAATCAGCGCCCAAATCAATTGCTAATTCATAACTAGCTAAGGTATGTTCAGGACGATAACCACTAGCACCTCGATGGGCAATAATCACAGGGGGTTGAACCAAGAATTTATTTACCATTTTCTTAGAGTCTAGGTTACTTAGCTTGGCGGTTAAGTAAGTGGAGGTGAGATCAGCAAAATATGTGAAGAAAAGTAATATCTTTGTTTTCTCCGCTTGATTGGTGCTATGATTGGTCGGTAATTTGACTAATTATATCAAAAATCAAGAAAGGTCGTCCCAGAAGGATGGGGCTTGTGGATTATTTTTGGTGAAAAATGAAATACTATACTCATCATATAAGATTCAACTCCTACAATATAAGATAGATTGTTGCAAATTGTATAGTTAAGGATTATGGCTATCATGGCTGCTGCCGTTTTCATCGAAAATCTAAAAAAAAGCTACGGTAATGTGGTTGCAGTTCAGGATGTCTCCTTTGAAGTGCAACCCGGAGAGATATTTGGTTTGCTAGGACCTAATGGGGCTGGGAAAACGACCACTCTCCGGGCTTTGTGTACCCTGACAACCCCTGATGCCGGCAAAATTGAAGTTTCCGGCATTTCGGTGTTAGATAACCCCAAATTAGCCCGGCAAAAGCTGGGTTATGTGGCCCAGGAAGTAGCTTTAGATAAGGTACTGACCGGACGGGAGTTACTACAGTTACAAGCTGCCCTTTACCATCTTCCTAGTCAAGTGATCCAACAGCGAATTAATACGATTTTGGATTTACTGAGTTTACAAGAGTACGCAGATAAAAAAACTGGCAGTTATTCTGGTGGGTTACGCAAACGTTTAGATTTGGCTGCTGGGTTACTTCATGCGCCGGATGTTTTAGTATTGGATGAACCAACGGTAGGATTGGATATTGAAAGCCGATTTGTAGTCTGGGATTTCTTGCGAAAATTGCGGACTGCGGGAACTACAGTGGTAATTACCAGCCATTATTTAGAAGAAGTTGACGCTTTAGCCGATAGAGTGGCTATTATTGATCGAGGTTTGGTGATTGCTAATGGTACACCTTGGGAGTTAAAAGATCAGGTAGGGGGCGATCGCATCACTTTGAAAATCCGCGAATTTTCGCCTAGGGAAGAAGCGGAAACTGCAAAAAATCTTTTATCAGCTTTACCTTTTGTGCAAGAAATTATTATCAATAGCGCCCAAGGTAATTCTCTCAATTTAGTAGTCACACCCCAAAATGATGCTTTGATTACTATTCAACAAACTTTAAATAATGCAGGTTTACCAATTTTTGGTATCGCCCAATCTCGTCCGAGTTTAGATGATGTTTACCTAGCAGCAACGGGAAAAACTTTAATGGATGCGGAATTAGCTGCTGTTGCCAATCGTGATCCTAAAACTGAGAAAAAGCAGAATATGAGCAAGTCCTAAGTTGACAATTTCAGCGACAAAACTATACTTATATTGACAAAAGTTAATATAAGGAAAAAATCAACTACTTGATATATAATACGGTGATATCAAGTATTGAATTGAGACTATTGCCGACGCGAAAACCAAGCAATGATGGT
>JBJTTJ010000186.1:0-7644 GCA_046080125.1 Cuspidothrix sp. | reverse complement strand
TTGGTTGTCAGTTGTTGGTTGTCAGTTGTTGGTTGTCAGTTGTTGGTTGTCAGTTGTTGGTTGTCAGTTGTTGGTTGTCAGTTGTTGGTTGTCAGTTGTTGGTTGTTCGTTGTTGGTTGTCAGTTGTTGGTTGTTCGTTGTTTTTATTGACCACTGAACACTGAACACTGAACACTGACCACTGACCACTGACCACTGACCACTGACCACTAACCACTGACTAGGGACGATATAACCACAAAGGTAAACCACTGGTAGACAGTTCAAATTCCAACCAATCCATCCCTCCAGCAATACCTGATTTAGCTTGACGACTTCCTGGTAGAAGACGACTTAACAAAGGTTTGCGTTCTTCTAGCGTATAGCAAACAGTTTTCTCAGGATCAAGTCCTACTAATTCCGCAGTCCAACGTCGTGCATCCTCTTCTGTTCCTAAGCGGTCTACAACACCTAATTCTAAAGCTTGCTGGCCAGTAAAAATTCGCCCATCGGCAAAACTTTTCACCTTCTCCACGGTGAGTGCGCGGGCTTGTGCTACAGTTTCCACAAATTGCTGATAGCTATAATCAATCAATTCTTGCAGAATAGTTTGTTCCGGTTCTGTCAGTTCCCTATCAAAGGCTAGTATATCTTTATAAGGACCTGATTTAATCACCTTAAAGGAAACGCCGATTTTTTCTAGCAATCGTTCTAGGTTATTTCCCCTTAAAATTACACCAATACTGCCTGTAATTGTTCCTGGGTTAGCCATAATATGCTCTGCACCCATGCCGATATACACCCCCCCAGAGGCGGAAATATTGCCAAAACTGGCGACTATTTTGATTTTCTGGGCTAATCTTTTCAGGGCACTATATATTTCCTGAGAATCTCCCACTGTTCCCCCAGGACTATCAATACGTAGCAGTAAAGCCGGAAATTTGCTTTCTTCTACGGTTTTTAATGCTTCCAGAACGTGTTTACGAGTCGAACCAGCGATCGCACCGCTAATTTCAATCCGTGCAATTTGTTTACGAAAGTTGGGCTTAAAAGGCCAAATCATGGGCAATTGAATAACTTGTTAGTCTTCTGAATATTCCTAATATAGAACGCTCAGGGCGTAGTTACAGCAGTGATTAGGTTTTAAGAATTTAATGTCCTCATGGCTACAGATATATCTCAAACTACATACTGCTACAACTAACTCAACTTTAAAAACGTAACACCCAGATCCCAGATTTGTTAAAGAAGTCCGGGATCTTTTCTCCTCACACCTAAATTCTGACCCAAAAATTAACAAATATTTTATATTTTATGTGTAATTGTATCTGCTATTGTTAAGGAGTGCAAAGGAAGTGTGAATAAATTTTTGATTGACCCCAGCTTCAACCCCAGAGCTAGAAAATAGGAGTATAGAACTAGATTGAATTTTTTTAATCTCAAATCTGCAATCCAAAATTACTCGTCAATATGCAAGAAATAGGGGAACTACAGACATTGAAAAGTAGAATTTCTAGCACAAAGCCAATGAATCTGAGCAACAATAATAAATATTTACTTGTATTTGACAACTGGCGAAATTATTTATAATAGTATGAGCTTTCATGATTGATCAAAACTCATCAAGCCATACATCATCGGATTTGCACTCCTCAAATCTAACTGTGTGCATTTCCCTCCTATGACAGTTAATTATTTTTTTCGCCATGGTCTAACTGATTAACTCTAGTTTGATTGGCTGCTAACTTTCAAGAGTCTGTATGCAGAATTTGATAGCGGTAATAAACATAGATATCAAACAGTGCTCCGACAAAACCACAAGTTAAACCAATGGTAAATAGACCATTAAGGGAACTACCAGTACCAAAAGTGGCAAGAAAATGTATAATTTGCATAGAGACATCGGTAATCATGCCTTGTAGTCCGGGAATATAACTGCACAGGGATAAAACAAGTAACATTCCACCAACCAGGAAGACAGGGAGAAGAAAACTAAAAATAGTCGTTAAGACCAGAGAACGAAGAAAGTTACTAAAAATAGTCATTATCAGACCAGAGTAGAGGTTTATGGAAATAGAGAAGAAAACCTATTCCCCATCTTTCTAGAATACTGGCGATCGCCCTTAAATATCCATTTTGTCAAAAATCTTAAATTTTCATTAAATTATACGGGTAATAGTTACCCCACGTGTATTGGGTATTTCTTCGATTTAAAATATCTAAAACCTTTATAGAATAAGTCTTTACGTCTCAATACTGCAATTTGACATCAGTAGCAAGATTATAAAACTCTAGCTTAACTTTCACAGCACTAATCGTAAACTAAGTTAATATTTTCTGCCAAAACATTAAAAAATATGAAAAGTGGGTTATTGGGTAAGAAACCTAGACTTAAATCTCAAGGCTTTAGTAAGTCGTAGGGGCCAACGGCCGTTCGCCCCTACAGACAGAATATTTGTTGATAGTATAAATCTGCAAAATCCAAAATCCAAAATCGAATGACCAAATCCAGTTTAGGAATATGGAGTCAGCGATTGCTGGCCGCAATACTATTAGGTGGACAAGTCCTAGTTCACCTTCTCAAAGGTAAAATTCACCAGCGTAACACTATAGAACAATTGGCATTAGTGGGGCCCGACTCCCTATTTATTGCCTTACTGACAGCTATATTTGTCGGTGCAGTATTTACCATTCAAGTAGCAAGAGAATTTATTAACTTTGGTGCCGGAAACCTGGTTGGTGGGGTCTTGGCAGTAGCATTAACAAGAGAACTTACTCCTGTATTAACAGCCGTAATTTTAGCTGGCAGAATCGGTTCAGCTTTTGCTGCCGAAATTGGCACAATGAAAGTTACAGAACAAATAGATGCTCTGTTAATGTTAAAAACAGATCCTATTGATTATCTAGTAATTCCCCGGCTTTTGGCTTGCTTCATCATGCTGCCGATTTTAACTTTGCTATCCTTAATCACAGGAATGTCTGGTGGATTGGTAATAGCTACCCATATTTATAACCTTTCCGATACAGTATTTCTGGATTCGGCACGTAACTTTCTCAAAATATGGGATATTTGTAGTGCCATGATTAAAGCTGGGTGCTTTGGGGTCTTAATTGCCATTATTGGTTGTAGTTGGGGTTTAACCACTACTGGAGGTGCTAAAGGTGTGGGACAATCAACCACAACTGCTGTTGTCACTGCCTTATTAGTGATATTTATTAGCAATTTCTTTCTCTCTTGGTTAATGTTTCAGGGAACGGGTACTGGTTTTAAACCAGGAATATGATTTGGAGGAAGGTGACAGGTGACACAAGGGAAGAAGCAAGAGAGAGGAATTACGAATTAGCAATTGTAGAAGTAGGAGAAAAAGATTTTGAATAGTTCATTGACACCTAATACTATATCAACAGTAGAACTCAAGCCAAGTTACAATATCCCTGTGTTCTTGGTGGTTGGGGCTATTCCTATACTGTTAATACAGCCCTGGGTGGGATGTATACTAGCGGTATTAGGTTTGTTTCTGATGTTGCAAGCTGTAACATTAAAGTTTCAATTTACTGCTACAGCTTTTGATCTGTATAGAGGAGAAAAGTTAATTCGGCGTTTTCCCTACCAAGAATGGCAAAATTGGCGGATATTTTGGACTCCTGTTCCCATTTTGTTTTATTTTAAAGAGGTTAACAGTATTCACTTTTTGCCCATTTTATTTGACCCCAAAACCTTAAAATCTTGTTTAGAAGAACGTTGTCCACGTATTGATTAAAATTTTGTAGTTAGTTAATTGTATCTTTTCTAAAAGATATTTTTTCGAGCATGGAAAATTTATATTGTTGTTTATGAACCCTGAAGAATCTCAAAGGCCAGAACCTATAGATGAGTGGTTGGAACAAATAGAAGTTCAACCACCTGATGAACTACCACAAACCCCAACAGCAGATTTAGAATTAGTGGTAGAAGTACCGCCAGAAATCTTGACAATTATTGATGCTAGAACAGATGCCCCAGATGATGAGTCACAACCTACAGAAACAGCATCATCAGAAAAAATTACTCAGTTACAGCAACAAGAAGCAGTATTAAAAGCGGAAATTGCTGAGTTAGAAATTACCTATGAAACCCTACAAAGTCAACTCGCAAGCACTCAAACGGCACTTTCCCAAATTGTGCAAGATTCATTGTCACAGCTAGAACAACGTAAACAAACGCTGCAAATTTCTGTAGAACAACTAGAACGTCGTCAAGAAAGAATTCGCAACGAAATGCGGACTACTTTTGCCGGTACATCCCAGGATATAGCAATTCGCATTCAGGGTTTTAAAGACTATCTCACGGGCAGTTTACAGGATTTGGCATCAGCAGCAGAACAATTGCAACTGGTACAACCTGCTAAAGAAAAGGAAAAACTAGCACTAAAGGAGGCTATACCCGTTCAAGAACAGTCAGAAATACCCCAACTTGGCCAGCAGCAGTTTCAGGATACTAGCAAAAAAATCCGTCGCTTGCTTGACCAATACCGCAATGAACCAGATTATTATGGGCCACCATGGCAATTACGCCGCACCTTTGAACCTATTCATGGAGAAAAAATCTCAACTTGGTTTTTTACCCAAGGTGGTAGGGGTGCTTTGCGGACAATGGGTAGTCGCCTACAAAATATTTTAGTTGCATCGGCGGGAATTTCGATCTTGCATCAATTATATGGCGATCGCTTGCGAACTCTGATTTTAGCTAATACACCGGAACGTTTAGGTGAATGGCGACGGGGTTTACAAGATTGTTTGGGTATTGGTCGTTCTGATTTTGGACCAGATAGGGGCGTGGTATTATTTGAATCCCCCTCAGCTTTAGCCCAAAAGGCAGATAGATTAGTTAAAGCTAATCAAATGCCTTTAATTGTGATTGATGATTCTGAGGAACAAATCAGTTTAGCTTTGCTACAATTCCCTCTCTGGTTAGCTTTTGCCCCTGATCCAAAAACCATGAGAGATCGGGATTTTGATGATGATTTTTAATTAGTTTGTAGTCGGTGGTCAGTGGCAAAATAACGAATAACTGACAACTAATAATCAACTGATAACGGACAACTAACAACTAATAAATTTATGTGGTTAACTGTGTGTGGAGTAGTGGTTTTATTAGCTTACATTTTGGGGTCTTTTCCAACTGGATATTTAGCAGGTAAGCTATTGAAAGGAATTGATATTCGAGCAGTCGGTTCTGGTTCAACTGGTGCAACAAATGTTTTGAGAACTTTGGGTAAAGTTCCAGGGGCATTTGTATTATTAGTTGATGCTTTAAAGGGAGTTTTAGCAATAAATTTAGTTTATGGTTTATTTAATATTGCTCCTAGTCAGAATTTAATACCATCAACTGTAAATGTCGAAATCTGGCAACCTTATTTAGTTACTGTAGCTGGTTTAGCAGCCCTTTTAGGACATAGTAAATCTATTTTCCTTGGTTTTACAGGTGGTAAATCTGTTGCTACTGGTGTGGGTATTTTATTAGCTATTAGTTGGCAAGTCGGTTTATCAACATTGGGCGTTTTTGGGGTTGTAATTGCTATTTCCAGAATTGTATCTTTAAGTTCTATTGCCGGAGCTATGGCTGTTTCTATTTTAATGGTAATTTTTGATCAACCTTTAGCCTACATTTTGCTCGGTCTTGCTGGCGGTTTATATGTAATTATTCGTCACCACAGTAATATTGAAAGATTAATTGCAGGGACAGAACCAAAAATTGGACAAAAGGTAGAAACGCCAATAGAACAAAACACTACCCCAGGACGGAATTAAAAATGGAATTAAAAATTAAACATATTTTTAACACCAACTTAACTTATCTGTGAGGTCCAAGCTGGACAACCAAAATCCAAACAGTAAGGGTGTTTTATCTCCTGCTTTCTGCTATAACACCTATTGCTATACAATAATGAAAAAGACCTCTATAAAAGGTGTTCGTAAAAAAATGTCTAAATCCGTTGCTGACGTGATGAGTCGTGATCCTGTACTTGTACGTCCCGAAACTCCATTAAAAGAAGCTATTCAAATTTTGGCTGAAAAACGAATTAGCGGTTTACCTGTCATTGATGATGCGGGTAAATTAGTAGGCATTATATCCGAAACTGACTTGATGTGGCAGGAAACTGGAGTGACTCCACCTGCATACATCATGATTTTGGATAGTGTGATTTATTTACAGAATCCTGCTACCTATGAACGGGATTTACATAAGGCTTTAGGACAAACTGTGGCGGAAGTAATGAGTAAAAATCCTCTGACTATTTCTCCGGAAAAACCACTAAAAGAAGCAGCAAAATTAATACAAGATCACAAGGTTCACCGTCTCCCGGTTCTGGATAATGCCGGTCAGGTAATTGGTATTTTGACTCGTGGTGATATTATTCGCAGTATGGCCGCAGAGTAGGTGAGGGGAAGTAAAAACAATATTCTTTTACAACTGACAACTGACAACTGACAAGGTACTATTAAATGAGTGTTTCTGCTGAGAGTATTAGGGAATTACTGAGTTCGGAAAATTTAGGCGATCGCCTACGTGCAGTCAATCAAATTCGAGAACTACAACCACAAATCGCCTTAGAATTAGTGCAAATTGCCATTAATGATAGCAGTGCCCGTGTGCGTTATTCTGCTGTCAGTCAAATGGACACCCTGGGTTTACAGGATTTACAATTATCCTTGCAGATACTGCGGGGTTTACTGAGTGATCCTGAACCGGATGTTCAAGCAGCCGCAGCAGACTGTTTAGGTGCGCTGAAATTGCATGACGCTTTTGAAGACTTACAAAAGCTTTACCAGGAAACACCAGAATGGCTAGTTCAGTTTAGCATTATTGCCACATTGGGAGAATTAGGAGATCCAAGAGCTTTTGAATTACTTACTCAAGCCATCGCATCCGATAATGGTTTAATTCAAACTGCTGCTATTAGTTCCTTTGGTGAATTGGGAGATCCAAGAGCAGTTACTCTCTTACTTCCATACAGCACTGATGCAGATTGGCAAGTGCGTTACAGAGTTGTACAAGCTTTAACTCATTTAGGTGGTGATAAAGCTAAATGCATTTTAGAAACTTTGGTGAATGACGAAGTAGAAGCGATCGCTAAAGAAGCAAAAGCTGGTTTACAGTTAGTTTAACTTAGTAGTTGCGTTTATTAACTAAAGCGCAACTACTCACCTAATTTTTATAAATAACCTGATTTTTGATTGATGTACAAACTTTGATATTAACCACCATAGACCCGTGTCCAAGTTGTCAATAAAAATACTATCACCTCACTGATTGCGTAAATCCCTAAATATATGACATAGTTTTCTTTGCTGGTAATTTTCACTGTGATTATGCATTTTGATATTAAAAGTACATACATGAACAGACTTAATCCAACAGACCTTACCCAACACGAAGCTGAAGCTATCAATGAAGAATTTAATTTTGCTAATGCTTTTAATCAGCAGACTCTATCTCCTTCCCAAACAGATATTATTGCCAAACTACCGGAAATATGGTTAGATGCAAAACAAACTAAACAAAAGGATGCAAACGAGAAATTTATAGTAGATTTCTACACTATTCGTGGCTTAAAGAGTGCGTTGCAGCCAAACAACATCATGTTACATTATGCTGCTTCAATTGCCATAATTCATGTTGCT
>JBJTTJ010000185.1:0-4685 GCA_046080125.1 Cuspidothrix sp. | reverse complement strand
TCCATCCAGATGAGCCAAATTTAAACCAGAATCACGGAATTTTTCTAATTGAGCGCGAATTTCTAACCGCAATTCTGATCGAGTCGCCAAATTAAATTGATAGCTTAGTCCTGCTTGGGTGGGATTATGAGAAAAATTACCTTGAGAGTCTACTAAATGGGGGATTTGTGCTGGTGGTAAAACAGACTTACCGCAAACTAAGACCAGGTGTAAACCCACCGCTAAATTAGGGTGATTTTTGGCTAGGGCGATCGCCTCTTGTGCTGCATCACCACTTACCATTAAGCTAGTGCTAGTTAAAATACCCTCCTTATATGCTTTAATAATCGCTGTATTAACACTTTGAGAACAGCCAAAATCATCAGCATTAATAATTAAATAGGACATTGGTTTTTAAGTGGGTTGGTATTATAGCAAGGTAACGGGCACCGTAGGGCGGAAGTCAAAAGTCAAAAGTCAAAAGTCAAAACAAAGACAGTATAAGCTTTTGAGGGATTTAGAATAGTTGAGTGATTTACGCCGCAATGTACTGGTGAAAATCAGCCGTGTTTGTTTCTTGCAACTTTACGAAATTTGACAACCTTTGATAAGCTTTATCAAAATAACCCTTAAAAAAATCTAAAAATTTGGTTAAAAAAGCTGACATCAATTGTAAAACACATCCTTTAGCCTGAGTAGTGCCAGGTAACAGTTAATATCTAGTATATCCCTAATGATAATTCCAGGCTATAGTTATAGTTTGTTAAACTTGAGACACTCAGATTAGGGATACTATCAAACTCAGACAGCAAAACACTTTTGACCCTGTTACCTACTACAAATATAGTTTTTCAACTTTTTAGATTTTTGTCAATCATCGGGGAGTCAAATCAATGAAGATATTAGCACTGAGTTGGGAATTTCCACCGAGGATAGTAGGAGGAATTGCGCGTCACGTTGCTGAGTTGTACCCAGAACTGATTAAGCTAGGCCATGATATCCACCTGATTACACCGGAATTTGGACCAGCATCTAGTTATGAGGTTGTAGAAGGAATTCATATCCATCGGGTAGAAGTAGCAGCTAATAACGATTTTTTTCACTGGGTGGTGAATTTAAACGAGAGTATGGGATCTTATGGTGGTAAATTGCTGATGGAAAAAGGTCCATTTGATCTGATTCATGCCCATGATTGGTTAGTAGGAGATGCAGCGATCGCTCTTAAACATATCTTTAAAATACCCCTCGTCGCCACAATTCATGCTACAGAATATGGACGTTACAACGGTATTCATAATGATACCCAGCGTTATATTCATAATAAAGAATCTGCACTAGCAGACAATGCCTGGAGAATCATCGTTTGTAGTCAATATATGCGTCAAGAAATGATGCGATCGCTATCCGTGCCAGATGATAAAATAGACGTAATTTATAATGGTATTCGCCCAGAAAAGAAAATACATCACGAAGATTTTCATGCCCAAGATTTTCGCCGCCAATTTGCCGCCGATTATGAAAAAATTGTCTATTATCTTGGTCGCATGACCTATGAAAAAGGTGTACCAGTATTACTTAATGCCGCCCCCAAGGTACTATGGGAAATGGAGGGTAATGTTAAATTTGTCATAGTTGGTGGTGGTAATACTGAACATCTCAAACGTCAAGCTTGGGATTTGGGAATTTGGCATAAATGTTACTTTACCGGTTTCCTTTCCGATGAATACTTAGATAAATTTCAAACCATTGCCGACTGTGCCGTATTCCCCAGTCTTTATGAACCCTTTGGTATTGTCGCCTTAGAAAGTTTCGCATCCCGCGTACCAGTCATAGTTTCCGATACAGGTGGTTTTCCTGAAGTCGTTCAACATACCAAAACCGGAATTACCACCTGCGTGAATAATCCCGAATCCGTAGCTTGGGGAATTTTAGAAGTCCTGAAAAACCCAGATTATTCTCAATGGTTAGTAGATAACGCTTATGCAGATTTAGAAAAAAGATTTAGCTGGCAAAAACTAGGTAAGCAAACGGAAATAGTTTATGAAAGAGTAGCAAAAGAGCGGATGCAAACTGACTGGTAATAAAAAACGGGGTCAGAAGGCAAAAATATATTTTCATATTTTTTCCTCCTACCTCCTGCCATCTACCTTTCTTTAGTAAAAATCAGGTTTTTCTCGATTGACCATGAGAATTAAAGAATACTCCGATAATTTGCCGTGAAAAAACAGTACAAACCCTGTACGCTGGGAATTTAGCCCTGAGAAATGCCACAGTTAGAAATGATTGCTGTTTGCTTAACAAGATTTTAATATGACAAAGGCATTCCCCAACATATCCAGGCGATTGCAGAATGTAAAACATAGCTTGTTACGGATGGTAAACCAAATCATCGGCCGTCTCAAAAGCAAGTTAAGGCAGTTCTTTGAAAATATCATCGCCGATATCGAACCCCCCACATCTAAACCCACTTATCAAATACCTAAACTCAGTGGACCGGTTCATAACTTGGGGGGAGGTGGTCCCGACGTAGATGATGCCATTCAATGGATGATTAATCAAGTTAGAGGTGGTAGTAACAACGACCATAAAGTTAATGTTCTAGTCATTCGTGCTGCTGGTAGCGATGACTATAATCGCCTCATTTATCGCATGAGAGGTGTTAAGTATGTAGAAACTCTCATCATCCCCAATCGTCAAGAAGCAAACAGAACTGATATTTTTGATAAAGTCAGAAATGCTGGTGTAATTTTCTTTGCAGGTGGTGATCAGTGTGAATATATTCGCCACTGGAAAAACACAAAATTAGAAGCTGCCATCAAAGCAGTTTACGATAAAGGTGGCGCTATTGGTGGCACAAGTGCCGGGGCGATGATTCAAAGTGAATATGTTTATGATTCTTGCGCCTGTGAAGACAGTATAGAAACTCATGAAGCGCTTGATGATCCCTACCGCAATATTACCTTTACCTATAACTTTTTTCAGTGGAAGTATTTGCGCCGAACCATCATTGATACCCACTTTGATGAACGCAAAAGAATGGGGAGAATTATGGTTTTTATTGCTAGGCAAATTCAAGATGGTGTATCATCAAGTGCATTAGGCATAGCTATTAGTGAACAAACATCTTTACTAATTGATAAGTATGGTATTGCTAAAGTTATAGGTAAAGGTTCAGCCTATTTTGTCTTAGGAGATCATCCCCCAGAAATTTGTGAAAAAGGTACTCCCCTCACCTATCACGACTATAAAATTTGGCGAGTTCCTAGGGGTGACACCTTCGACTTAAATAAACTCCCACCACGGGGTTATTATCTCCGCAGTGTCAAGCGGGGAAGGTTTGACTCAGATCCTTATTAATATAAGTGCTTCGTAGTGAGGGCTTCAGCCCTCAAATTAAAACTTTTACCTTTATAGTTCGTAGTGAGGGCTTCAGCCCTCAAATTAGGACTAAAGTCCTCAAACTTTACCTTTGTGTGTCATAATTTCTAGTGTATTTGCTATTCTGGCAACCAATTTTCATCTACAATTAATTCCAAACTATAAAGACATTCTTCAGGAAATGTAGAAATTATCAATCCTGTTTGTTTGGCTGCTTGACGACGTGCTTTTTCATAGCTTTCTTGTAATTGTTCTTGAGGATAATTTTTGAGACTGGGACTATCTTTAATAGTTAATTCAATTTGAGTGCGTGCATCTGTGATAGAATCTAACCAACTATCGGAACGTCTTTGAGGTTGATATTGCCATTTGAGTAAGTGTAAAAGTAGGCGAATTAACTGACTAGAAATGGCTCTCTTTTCACTTTTACCCAATTCAGAAATCTCCTCAATTAAATGCTCTTTATCTATTTCTGTCCAGCGATTTTCTAGTAATAATTTGGCTGTTTCTTCAAGCCACATATTGAAGTCGGTTTGATAGGTTATGGTCATTTTTATTTTACCTGATTATGTAAGCTTAATTCATTAAAATCAGCATCCCTGGTAACAATTATAAATTCATTTTGTTTTGCATATTCCCACAAAATTCTATCATCAGCTTGATCTAAACCTAAGAGAAAAACGTGCTGAGAGTTGGGGTAAATAACAGCGAGTTTATCTACTAACCGGGGTGATAGATTATGGTCAAATAATAACTTCATGCTTGCACCATAAGCATTCGTCTTTCTCTATCAGCCGCATAGCTAAGACAAGCTAAAATATCTTCTTGTGTTAAATAAGGAAAATCATTCAGTATTTCCTCACAAGTCATGCCAGATGCAAGATATGATAAAACATCATATACTGTGATTCTCATCCCCCGAATACAAGGTTTACCTCCTCGTTTTCCTGGTTCGATGGTAATTATATTTTGATACTGCATATTGTTTAAAGGTAGGGTTTGTTTTCTATTTTAGCAAGGAAAATAAGGGTTTTGGAGATACATAACATAAATTAACTTGTGGTTTCTACTTCCCAATCCTCTGTAGAAAGTTCTGCGGTTTGGATAGCTTTATTACAAAAAGCATTAATATCTTTAGCTGATAAGTTCACATTGACAAACACCCCATTATCTAATTTTCTTGTATCTCGAAAATCTTTTTCATCTTTACTAATAAACCGGGGAAATTGCTCAATAATATATTCAAATTTATCAGCTTCTAAATCAGCTATCACATTTAAAGTCTTTTCTAAAACATCACGCCAACTTTTAACAGGATATTCCTGACC
>JBJTTJ010000184.1:0-16010 GCA_046080125.1 Cuspidothrix sp. | reverse complement strand
AGCATCGGAACATGATATTATTAAATACACTGGTAAAATCCAAGTTGTTGCTGAAGTTGCGAAGAGATATGGAATTGTAAGTTGATCTTTCACTAATTCTAACATTTCTCGACCTGTATCATTTCTGACTACTATCCATTGCCATTTGTAAGGTGCGCCCATATACCCAACGACTATATCGGCCAGGGAGTTGACGTAATCAAAGCAACTCATACATGATGGGGCGAAGATGTCTTTGAGTACGTTGGTTTTGAGGCCGAAGAAGGGGACTTTTTCTTCTGATCCGTCTTCGTGTTTGAAATGTACCCGGAAGTCTTGCATAAATTCGTAGCTGACTACGGTTTCGGGGGATCTGCTGGTGGTTTCTAAGAATTTTTGCAGTCCGGCGCGGGTAACGTTATCTACGCATGGTGTACCCAGGACATAGAGTTTTTCTAGTCCGAGTTTTTTCTCGACGGCGCGTAATGCTTGTATTTGACATCCTACTCCGATGACTAATAGGCGTTTCATTCCTGATTTTTCGATTTGTTCTAATACGGAGAGGTTGGGGGATAGGGTAGGTTTATTTACTTTTGCTGCTAGTATTTCTTCGGGGGTGCGGGCGATGATGGGTACTGGTTGAAAGCGGTCTTCTTTGGAGTTCTGCACACAGACGACTCCTTCAACTAAGCCCCGGTTGAGCATTTCTCTGGCTATGGTGCTGACTATTCCTGTCCATTGTGCGCCTTCGATGGGTTGTATTTTGCGGGCGGCTATCATTTCTTGATGTACGCCAAAATAGAGTTCGTTTTCGTCGTCTAGGTTGCGGGGGCGGTTATGGGTGGTGGTTTCTAGTTCGTCTATTCTTTGGGTGATGAAGGCGCACGCTTCTTTGACGTAGTGGATGTAGTAGGTGTCACATAGTCCGCATTCGCTACAGAGTTCTTTGGCGGGGCGTTTGCTTCCGGGTTTGAGGGCTTTGGCTTTTTTGTGGGATTCTATGGATGTCATTGATTTTGTTGATTTTTGCTAAATATGGCTTTTATTAAGATACCTTTACAGGTTGTGAACTTGAAGATTGAGATTTAACGAGAGGAAGACGGGCGTTTTATTGCTGAGGTGATTGATATTTGGATGTTTTGTATTAAAACAGGAAGCAGTTGCTAAGGTTGAGGTTGTGGCTTTGCGTGTTGTAGCTGATAAACTGGCACATGAGACAATAAAGCACTATCACTATTTTTCCATCTACAGCTAGTGCGGATACTAATTTAATAAAAACCGAAATCAACTGTACCTCAGACTGTGGTAATATCCTTTCATTTGCAACCGGAATGGTTTCTGGTGCTATGGTAACGCTTATTGCTAATGCTAATACAGCAAGTTTAGGTGCAACTGGTGCTGCTATTGCAGAAACAGCAGTAACAGCTTTTGCTACTGCTAGTGCTATTGCTGGAACTTTTGTATCAACACCAGTGTTAGTTCCTGTAGCAACAACAGTAGCAGTAGGAACAGCAGGTGCATACTTTATTTCTCAAATAGTAAACAAGGATAATCACAGTCAAAATGCAAATTAGAAATTTATTGTGTGCTGTAGTTTCTACAATTTTATAAATCACTAATTTTTTCAGTCATCTAATTATTTCATGTAAGATTTAAAGAGATGAAATTAATAAGCCTTCGGTTAATTTATCGAAGGTTTTTACTGTTAAAATACATTTTCTATTTTCACCCCAAAACTCTCTTATGAGAATATTTTATTGGGATAAACTTTTATTAAATCAAGCTGCTTTGATGTAACTTCATATATCTCTGGAAAACGATCATATTCTTTTAACCAATTGCCAACTTTTGGATTAATCAAATTAATAAAAAAATGAATGTCGCTATGCACAATGTCAATATTTCGGTAATTCCAAATAGGTTCATGGTGAAAAGTTCGATTACGTAATTTAAGTATTTTTTTGATTTTTAATTGTATATTAACTATTTTTAGATCAGATTTTTGAGCATATTTAAAGATTTGTTTGCTACAAGGATTCCATATTGTATTTTGATAAAATCCCTTTAGGATTAAGCTGTTCCAAAATCCAAAATTCAGTTCAGGAACTAAGTTTTTTAAATTATTATTGCACTTGTTTAAAGCAGTATTAATTGTCTCTTGTTCATATTTTTCTAACTGAATCTTTCCGTTAATAAACCAATCATGATCATATTTGACTGATAATACAGTATTTATTTTGTTACGAAGGCTAATTTCTAAGGTATGTAAACTGGGATATAGTGCCTCACAAAGTTTAGTATTGATTTCATATATTCTGATCGCATTGCTATAATTGTTATTGGTAGCATTGAGATATGGCTTCATGCGAGCTTCTGAAAAAGCCAGTACAATATCTTTTAGGTCATCCTCTGTTATTTTAGGTTCAGGCATTGACAAATATTATAATTTCTGTTATGTTTAATAATGTGGACTCCAGAACGTCCTATGTCTCGTTTGACCGAGTTACGACCCTGGCGTAAAGAAATTAATTAATTTTCAATGACATCCCCCTAAATGTGATATTTTTAGGGGGTTTGTCTTTGGTTAATAAGTTAAAATCTTTTATTTACTAAAGCACATCATATAAAATATACAACAATCTGCCATTATTTAGTTAAATTACTCAAGATTTTACGTAAGTCCTAATTTGAAAATTCTATCTGTTGCGTTTTTTTAAATGCGTATGAATAGAGAATTTAATGTAATTATTGAACGAGATGCTGATGGTTACTTTGTCGCATCTGTACCTAGTATTCCTGGTTGTCACACACAAGCAAAATCTTTAGATGAACTAATGAAACGTATTAAAGAAGCAATAGAACTGTGTTTAGAAAATCAATTATAATAATAATGGTTCAGAGGATGATAAATATGAGTGTAGTTATTCCCAATGAAATATTAACCACAACTCGCATGAATGAAGAGGAAATGAAACGAGAAATTGCGATTATGCTCTTTCAAAAAGATAAATTAACTCTTGCTCAAGCTAGTCGCTTTGCTGGTATGAATCGTATAGCATTTCAACATTTACTCGCAAGTCATGAAATTCCAGTTCATTATGATGTAGAGGATTTTGAACAAGATATCAAGAACTTGCAGGAAATGGGTAGAATATGATTATTGTCAGCGATACTTCACCTATTAATAATCTTGCAGCTATTAACCATCTTCACTTATTACAACAGCTTTATGGAACAGTGATTATTCCTGAAGCTGTTTATCAAGAATTAACTGATCCTGATTTTTTTGTAGCGGGTGCAAAAGAAGTACAAAATTTTACTTGGATTCAAACTCGTGCTGTTCAAAATCGGACAATGGTTAAAGCACTTAGCAGTGAACTTGATCCTGGAGAAGCAGAAGCTATTGTTTTAGCTTTGGAAATGAAAGCAGAACAGGTTTTAATTGATGAACGTCGTGGCCGCATTATCGCTGCTAGACTTAATCTTCATTATACCGGAATTTTAGGAATTTTAGTAGAAGCTAAAAGTCAAGGTTTCATTTCTACAGTTAAACCTCTGTTAGATGATCTTATTAATAAAGCAGGTTTTTGGGTTGCTGAACCTTTGTATAAAAGTGTTTTACAGCTAGTTAATGAAACAAAGTAAAATCATGTCAGAAAATATCGAAATAACAACCAGTAGTGGTAATATATTTGCTGATTTAGGATTACCAAATTCTGATGAAATGTTAGTTAAAGCAGAACTCGCTCGGAAAATTAGTTATGCTATTACCTCACGGGGACTAACTCAACTGGAAGCTGCGGAATTATTAGGAATTGAACAACCGAAAATTTCTGCTTTAATAAGAGGAAGATTAACAGGTTTTTCTTTAGAAAGAATGTTTAAATTTCTCAATGGTTTTGATAGTGATATAGAAATTACAGTTAAACCTAAATCTAGTCACAATGCACGGATTATTGTGAAGGAATTTTAGAAAGAAATACCAAAACAACATGAAATAGTGGTTTCCGTCTAATCAATATCTCCAATTTTGTCTTGATGGGTAAATAATAATACACTTACACAAAAAATCTTTATTGTAGTTTTATGATCATCATACTACTTATAAATGCTACTTATTGACTGTAGATTTTTGGTCAATGACAACAGATTGTTTGATTTATGAACAATCAGGCAAGAAAAAAATTGGGTAGCAACATTAAAAAACTTAGAAGCAAGTTAGAACTTTCACAAGAGCAACTAGCAGAAAAAGCGGATTTACACCGTACTTATATTGGTGCTGTTGAAAGAGGTGAGCGCAATATTAGTTTAGATAATATTATAGCGATCGCTCGTGCTTTAGAAATTTCTGCAAGTGAATTATTAGAGGGAGTTGAATAATGTTAGTATCTCCCTACAAAAATCATCCAGAAAGTGAATTTTTAGAAATAACCAACAAACTAGTTGAGGAATTTCCGCTATCTAGTGAAGTATTAGTTTCCATTGTAGAATCTGCATGGGATGATCTTTATAATTCTAGTATTGGAAATTCTGGACTCAAAATAGGTCAAGATATTTTTTTACCAGCACAAGCTACAGGTGTTATTTTAGAAAAATTAGTAGCTGTTCATCTTGCTAAACAGTATCCAGAATGGAGAGGAGGTCAAACCAAACAAGAGAAAGATATAGTTAATATTATTAATGATAGTTATTCATTTGAGATTAAAACATCTTCTAGCAAAAATGATTTCTATGGTAATAGAAGTACAGGTAATATATCAGATAATCGTACAAAATATAGAAGTGGATATTACTTAGTAATTAACTACAAATTACCTAAAGAAGATGACTTAATTTACCAACTAAGGAAAATTCGTTTTGGTTGGATAGATGATGAAGACTGGGTTGGTCAAAAACAAGCAAGTGGACAACAAGCATCCATAGGAAAAAAGTTAGAACAAGTAAAGTTAATAACTCTCAAAAACTATCAATAACTAAATCAAATAAACTACCTTGTTTAACTTGATTCTCCTGTTCATAGCGCATCTTTTTAACCCTTTCTACAGCAATATTTACATAATCTGAATTAATTTCAATACCTATTGCTTTACGTCCTGTTTTAATAGCTGCTACTGCTGTTGAACCAGAACCAAAAAAAGGATCAAATATGATATCTCCAGGATGACTACTAGCTAAAATAATTCTACTAATTAACTCCACTGGAAATTGTGCTGGATGAGGTGTTCTTTCTTGAGAACTACGATTTTGTCCAGAAGTAACTTTAGGAATTTGCCAAACATCAGTAGGGTTTTTTCCGTTAACATTACATTTTAACTTACCATTTTTCTTTTGATTAGGATATTTAACATTAGGATCTCGGATATCATCTAAATTAAATACATATTTCTGAGAGTCTTTAACATACCATAAAAACTTTTCATTGCGAGGAGAAAAAAACAATTTACCAGCTACTCCTGCGCCATAATTCCATACAATTTCTTGAATTAAATAAAAGGGAACTTTATCCCAAATTAAATAAGGAATAGGAATTGCTTTTGCAGTGTTAGGAATAGAAAGATAACCAAGATTTAGCCAAAATGCACCATCGGAAGATGTGCAATGATAGACTTGATTAATCCATTTAGTTGTCCATTGAATATAATCTTCTAATGACAATATGGATTCATATTCTTTCCCGATATTATAGGGAGGAGATGTTACAGTTAAAGGTAAACATTCTGCTGGTAATTTATTCATTAACAATAATGAATCATTTTGATAAATTAATACGTCTTTATCTTCATATACAGGACTACCTAAAAAAGATTTGATATTATCTAGTTCCATACATTTTTACTCAGTTATTAGTAGCAACAAATAAATTAGCCAACCCTGAAGTATCTATAAAAACTTTATTCTTCAATTTTTAACTCCTGTTGTAAACTTTCTGTGAGATAATGATCATGATTTTCCCCAACATCAGAATTTTCAAATCTTAATGTACCCAACAAAGGTAAAATAGGATCATTTTCATCACTATCTATCGTTTTTGTTGATTTAGCTAGGGATTGTAAAATTAACTCCTCTAACGATAAATTGAGTTTTTGAGATTGAATTAATAATTTCTTTTCCAACTCATCTGATATCTGAATTGTTAATGTTTTACGCATAATATTTTACTTGACCTCCATTTTAAATTTACAACTTGAGAGTTAGTTATTTTCCCCAACAAGCCTTAAGCGCTGTATTTTAATTATAACATAATAATATTTCATAAACACGGATTATTGTCAAGGAATTTTAGGAACAAAAGATAAATCTTCCTTTTCAAATCCAAGTGACTAAATTAGTGTTATAATTATTGTAGCCATTTCTCAGGAAAAATCATGAACATTAATACATCTGTAGATCCAATCATTCTTGATAAGATTAACATAATTCAACAAAAAACTAATCAAGATATCAAACAAATTATTCAAACAGCAATTGAACTTTATTATCAAAAAATTGAACAACCAGAAAATGATCCTCTTGATTTACTTAAATAAAGTAATTTTATTGGTTGTGGAGAAAGTGATCCTGATTTATCTAGCACCTACAAAAATCAATTAAAGTTGATTATTTAAAAGTGTGATAAAATTAATCTAGTTGAATGTTTATTAATTTCAAAATACCAAGCCAATGCAAACTAATAAATATCCCTTTGCTGAAGAATTAATTACTGATATTGACGGTAATATCACAAAAATAGTCATGGATTTTCAAGCATACTTACGGTTGCTAGAAGCACTAGAAGATGAAGGACTGATTTTAGCAATGAAAGAAGTAGAAAACGAAACTCCCTTAGATTTTGATGAAGCATTAGCAGAATTAGAAAAAGAGTGAATACCCAATATCTACCCAGTTTTATTAAAGATTTGAAATCACTCAAAAGTACACCTTACTATGAGTCTATCAAAAAGTTTGCTTTTGAAGAAATAATTGAAATATCAAATCTTGCAGAAATTACCAATATCAAAAAGTTGCAAGGATATGATAATGCTTATCGTATTCGCATAGGTGATTATCGTATTGGTGTTATTTTTGATGGTGAAACATTAATTTTTGAAAGAGTCTTACACCGTAAAGAAATCTATCGTTATTTTCTCAAATAGAGAATTATGTCAGCAAATATATTTGCTGATTTAGGATTACCAAATTCTGATGAAATGTTAGTTAAAGCAGAACTCGCTCGAAAAATTAGTTATGCTATTACCTCACGGGGACTAACTCAAATTGAAGCTGCGGAATTATTAGGAATTGATCAACCGAAAATTTCTGCTTTAACTGGTAATATTGATTTATATGATGCTTTTAAAAAATCAGAAGATGGTTTTATTTATCAAGCTATAATTTCTGAAAATGATAATTTAGATGTTGTAGAAATTATTTTTTGTGAAAATATCAATGATGAATGTTTACCCATTTTAGGAGAAACAATTGATTTTAATGATCAACCTTTTCCGCTTGAAAATAAGGAGAAAATCAAGATTTAAGTGAAAAATATCAACATCTATAAAAACTTTATTCTTCAATTTTGAACTCCTGTTGTCAACCTTCTGTGAGATAATGATCATGATTTTCCCCAATATCAGAATTTTCAAATCTTAATGTACCCAATAAAGGTAAAATAGGATCATTTTCATCACTATCTATCATTTTTGTTGATTTAGCTAGGGATTGTAAAATTAACTCTTGTAGTGACGTTGAACACCTCTATATTCTTTTCACCAGATGTCTATTTTGTGGGAAGGGTTTGTAGTGATTGAGGCGATCGCTGGACATTATATCCTATGTGAGCCAAAAATCTGTAATCTCATAACCCAACTCATCCATCATTTGCCTTAATAAGGGTAAACTCAAGCCAATTACATTACTATGACAACCTGCGATTTTTTCTACAAATAAACTACCAAAACCTTCTAAAGCAAAAGCACCGGCACATTTTAAAGGTTCACCTGTTTTGACATAAGCTTGAATAGCGCGATCGCTCATCTTGCTAAAATAAACCTTAGTAATTTGACATTTAACAACAGTGCGATTTTGAGCATTATCAATTAAAACATGACCAGTATACAAATCACCAAAATTACCCTGCATTAAATGCCAACGAGCGATCGCCACCTCTGCATTTTCTGGTTTACCATAAATCCGTCCATCAAGGACTAAAACCGAATCACAACCCATCACTAACCCAGAGGGAAAACGAGGTGCAACAGTTTGAGCTTTACACTTAGCTAAAATTTCCACTAATGCTTTTGGTTCAGTGACTTGAACTTGGGACTCATCAAAATCACTAGCTTTAACAATAGGTTCAATACCCACACTTTGTAATAAACGACGACGAGCAGGAGAAGCGGAAGCGAGTACAAATTGAGGAATAGTCATTGGTAATTAATAATTTGTCATTAGTAATCCCTAATTGGGTATTAGATTTTAGATTTGTAATTTAGGGTTTTATTTACTGAATTTCCATCTAAAATCTAAAATTGATCATCCCAATCAGCCACAATTGATCCAGAGTTAATACACAGTAAAAGAACTAACAACCTCATCAATCATACGTTGCAGTTTTTTCCAACGTCTTTCAGGTACAGAAGCATTAAAAGTGAACAACTTACCACGACTAACAGCGACACTGGCTATATTATGGCGTTTTTCCTGGTTAGGCAGTTTAACTTCATATTCTAGAAAATAGTATGTTTTCCCATCTACTTTTTTTTGAGCGACATTAACTAACTCTGCCGAACGTCCAGAACCTTCAGGTGCAAGAGCAGCCTTTCCCAATTTATATCCTACCTCCGTGGGTGTTCCCAAATCAGTTAAACTTTTGCCGTTAGGAACAGGACTAATGACCACAGAGACATTTTCTGAGACCTGAATTAGATCGTGAAATACCACATCAGGACCGTTAGCTACTTTCACTTGCAACCAACCATTAGGATAATTAAACTGATAACCATCAGCACTGTCAACAAAACTCTTGAGTCCAGACGCATCAGCCACATCGGGATTACTCACGCTGAAGCTTAACACCAATAAGAGGATTAACGTAATTCTTTGCCACATTTTTGAAAATTCCTTGAAGCCGTGAGCAATATCAGGAAAAAATGATTGTAAGTTTTTATTTTCGCACCAATGAGTACCCTTAGAGCCAGATTTCAGAAGTCAGGAGACAGGAAATCAGGTGTAAAATTAACTAACAGACTGTTAAATACACAAAAAATCTATGAACTATCAACCAAAAAAAGATTTACAGCGTCGTCTGGAAAATCTAGAAGCAGAAATTAAGTCCGATACAAAAAAGCTAACCAATGGTAACAATTCAGTACCACCAGAGGCAAAAACTCCTGTCACAGACTTGTGGCAATGGAACTTATATCTAGAAAGGTTTGGGACTTGGTTTAAGAGTTTATCAACGCTTAAAAAAGTGGTAGTTACAGGAGTAATCATGCTGTTAACCGTGTGGATACTGCAAACAGTATTTGCCTTAGTCGCTGCTATCATCAGTCTGGCAGTTTTGACAGTGTTAGTGTATCTTGGATACAAATTTTTTGTTGCTAACAGCTTGCACAATCACCAATAGTCTATTTTAATCACACTGATAGCGGTGTCAAAATAAATTTACAGGTAATGATCCATGGCGAATTCAATGCTCGGCAGTAGTAGTCCATCTAGTCGTCCCCAACAACCGAAAAAAGGGAAGGTTACATCCTTGGCCACCAGACGGTTTGTAGCGTGGACGGTAGAAATAAGTATTTTTATTGCTAGTGGTGTAGTTCCTTTTGCTTTAGGGGCTGATGTTAATTCTCGCACCCAACTCCAGAGAGTTCCCTTAAATCCTGTTTTAGTAGTTACAGAAAAAGCGATCGCCCGTCCCCTCGCATTACCTGTCACCTATGGCATTCGCAATGTAGCTTGGCCGACTAATATCCTGTGGTCATTAGCACTAATCTTACCGACCACCCTTTCTGCTTGGCAAATGTATTTATTAGCCAAAACAGGCAGCACCATTCCCAAACGCTGGTTCGGTATCCGTGTAGTTAATGCTCAAGGACAGTCCCCAGATTTAGGCGCGATTCTTGTCAGAGAAGGTTTAGGACGCTGGACTATACCCGTTACCGTTGCTTATTTCCTTTGGCGTTATAGCTTTGTGTTTCCTAATCTGGCTGTGTTTACATCTTTAACTATACTCATGATCCTGGCAGAATCACTTGGTTGGCCAGCCCAAAGACCCCGCCGCGCTCTCCATGATCAACTAGCAGGAACAAACACCATAGATATTACCACCACTGTTAGTAATTTTCCAGAAGCATCAACAATTGATGAGACTGATGTAAATACCACCTCCAAAGTGCAAACCTCTGAGGGTAGAAATCACCCTAATCTTAGCCTATTTTTAGTAGGAATTACTAGCATGATTGCAGTGTTATCAACTTTAGTTGGTACACAAATCTACATCCAAAACCAAGAAACCCAACGCAGAACTGAACAAAGCAATAGTCAAAAGTATCTCGAATTAATTAAAGCTCTTAATCCTAATAATGGAGCAAGTAATCAAGATCGAGAAAGAGCAATTTTAGCCCTAGGCAGTCTAGATGATAAACAAGCCATTAAATTATTAGTTGATTTACTGGTTAAAGAAACAGATCCCAAAACCCTAGATATTATTCAACAGGCTTTAACTAATAGTGGGTTGAAAGCTATTCCTGAACTGAGCCGGATGAATCAGTTTCTTGCTAAAGAATTAGAATCTATGGGTAAAAGTCGCCATGGAGAATTTAGACAAAATCAGCTAATTATCACCCAGCTAGTGATTAATAAAATTATTGGTATTTATGGTGGCAAAATCAACAATCTGGACTTGAGCAACATTCAATTAGGTTCTCAAATAGTAGGGAATAACTCCTCATTTAACTTGGTATTAAAGAATGTTGATTTATCTGGCATAATTTTAAAATCTGCAAATCTCTATCAAGCTGATTTTCGAGGTAGTCGTTTCCGTGGTGTAGGTGAGGATGGAAGATGGGATACTTACGATGATAATGTTGCAGATTTAACTAACGCCAATTTAAAACAAGCTAATTTATCCGCCACTAATTTAAGTCGGATCTTAATGAATCATGCTGATTTGAGCCGTGCTAGTCTGAATAAAGCCAATTTGTCCTATACTCGTTTATTTAATGCTAACCTTAGTAGTGCCCAGCTAGTAGGCGCGGATTTACGGAATGCAGTGTTAGAAAATGCCAGTCTTACAAACGCAGATATAAGCGATGCTGATTTAACAGAAGCAAGTTTATATGCTTCCCGTTTAGTTCGCGTTTCTGCTATTGGCACACAATTAGCTTATGGGAATTTAATCAAAACTGATTGGCAGGGTGCAGACTTATCGGAAGCCTATTTAGACTATGCTAATCTCAGTAATGCTAATTTAAGTGCCACTCGTCTTACTGGTGCTAGTTTACGCTCTGTTAACTTAGAAAATGCTAACTTGCAGAATGCTGATTTGAGCCGTGCTGATTTACGGGGAGCAAATGTGGCCGGAGCAGATTTTCAAGGTACAGTCATGTTTGTTGGTAAACAAAACCCAGCCGATCAATTTGTAGAAACACCGGATATTGGTTCACAAAATGCCTCAATTCAAGGTGTAGATTTTAGCAAAGTGAAAAATCTCAATCAGCAACAATTGGCCTTTATTTGTACTCAAGGTGGACTACATTCTCGCTGTCCATAAGGAAGGCAGAGAGTGGGAGGTAGCTCACATATTTCTCACATCTGCTCCTGCGCCCTTAGGCAAGAATTGAGATCCTTAGTCCCATCTTGCCCAGGTTATACTAAATACTAAATCTCAATGGTGTCAGGAGCAGGTTATGAAGTATCTTAACTATTGTGGGGCGATCGCTGTTGCATCTGTTATCAATTTATTTATTAACTCCCAATCTGTACAAGCTCAAGTAGCTTATGGTAGCTATGTTGGTATTGGTCCTACCCTGGGATTAACTAATGGTACTCAACTGGGTGGGGTTATAGCTGCTCGTTACAAGTTGCTGGAAACACCTATTTCTTTCCGCACTCAAGCCTTAATTGGTAAAGCAACAGCAGTAGTCCCAACTGTATCCTATGATTTCCCTCTCAATTGGCAAACTGATGCCTATTTAGGCGCCGGTTTAGTCTTAACTGGCGGTGATGCAGCTTCTCCCGTGGGGAATAAAATTAGTTTTGCTCTGCAACCAGGAATAGATTATGTAATTCCCAATAGCAATACTGTCATCTTTGGCAATGCTATTATTGCCTTTGATGCTTACCGTAATACTGGGGGCACGGCTGTATCAGTTCAAGGAGGGGTAGGTTTAAGATTTTAATGGTATAGGTCATAGACTTATGGTGAAAAAGATGTAGGGACAATTCATGAATTGCCCCTACCAAGAGTTTGGTGGTTATGTACATTTCATTACCAGAGATGGGTAATAGACGAAAGATAAAAATTAAACCTCCTTATGTAAGAGTTTAGGACTTACCTAAAATATCTCTCAAACCCTATTTTCTTGCTGTCCTTCCTTCCTTTGTGGTTATTTCTTTCGTGACTTGTGGGTAAGTCCAGAGTTTAATTTCCTCCCATTCATCTATAGATAAGGGTTTCATCTCTATTTCCATCTCAAAACAATTACAAGCGGACTCTATTAAAGCGTTAATTATTGTTTCTTCGTTAATATTTGGAGGGAATTTCTCAGTAGGAAAAAACTCCTGATTAAATACTTTGGCAAACAAATCTGTATGGGGATTTAATCGCATCGAACCATGTTGGAGAACTGCTTCACCTCTGCGTAGTTGGGCGCTACCAATTAGTTTAAAACTATCAGCTAAAACTAAATCTGCACTTGTGGCAGTACCAAAACAATTAGGATTGTGGATATAACCCCGCCCAGCTTGGCCATAATATAAATCTACACCGAGCGATCGCCATCCTTGAATCAAAAACTCACAAATCTTTACATATACCTCTAGGGGATTTCCCCCCAGTCCCGATGTCACCACAGCGTAAGTTAAATCACCTTGATGTAAAACTGCCCTACCACCGGTGGGACGACGCACTAAATCTAATTTTTCGCCGTTCCAAGTTAAATCTTGCCAAAATTCTGGATATTGCCGTTGATGATAACCCAGAGAAATAGCGGAGGGCAACCAAGTATAAAAACGTAAAGTTGACGGATTTTTTCCCGACTCATGCTGTGCTAATAACCATCGGTCAATAGCCATTTGCACATCTCCAGAGGCCGTTAAAGTAGGAATTAGTCGCCACACCTGCTAATACTCCTGTGAATTTTTGTGTGAATCAGGAGGCGATCGCTCAATAACCACCTGATTCTGATAATTAATAAATGTAGATAAATGATGAATTTATATCTAGTTTTCATCATCCCAAATTGTATAATTTTCTGCAAATACATTCTCCCAAGTTAAAGCAGTAATTTCTGGTCTTTTACCCATTTCATCCCTAGCATCTTGTTTAGCAGATGTAAAACATTTATCCCAAATAGATTCTAAAAATTCTCGATTAAAACTAGGCATTTCTTCTTGACTATCAGCAATTTCTCTTCTTGCTGAACGAATGGAAATTACCCAACTAGCACTACGTTTTTCAGGTTGACATTTCCATTTAATTATATGTAGCATTAATCGAGTTAATTGACTAATAACCGCTCTTTTTTCGGATCTTCCCATTGACTCTGCTAAACTCTCTAAAATTTGCTCAACTTCTGCCATTTTTCCCTCCTTGAGCAATTCCTTGGCTTTTTTCACTGCTAAGTATGGTGATTGAAATACCAGTTCATTCGCTGTTAATGTCATAATTTGTAATTTTTCAGCCCGATTTAATTTATTTAACAATGGCATTAATTCTAGCATGGTTTGATGATTGCTATAGTTAGTAGTTGATATTATATCATTTTATTAATGTAATGGGAATTTGTCAGAATCAGGATGTCCAGGATTTGAGGATGTACAGGATGTTTTTTCATATTCATCTATATTTTCAGAAGTTGCGCTAATTTCAATATTCTGTGAATATCAAAATCAAATATTATCCTGTTAATCCTTTAATCGGTGGTTATCCTGATTCAGACAGTTAATTATACATTACTGAGTGCTTTAACTTGAGAAATAGCACGTTCAACATCTGGCAATTTTTGACCATGTTTTTCGGCTGTTTCTAACCATAAATCTCTGACAATGATCAATTATAGTATTTTCGCCTTCAATCACTTCATATACTAAACGATGTTGAATATTAATCCTTCGTGAATATGCACCTTCTAAATCTCCTACTAACTTTTCATAAGGTGGAGGATTTTGAAACGGATTAACCTGAATAATATCAAGTAAACTTTGCGCTTTCTCTTTCAAATTACTTGCAGCCAATTTTTTAGCATCTTTCTGAGCTTGTTTAGTATAAACTAATTTCCAATTTACCACTCTAATTCACCATCACACTCTTCAATAGGTGTTGCTAATCCTTCTTTAATTGATTCTCTCATCCCTGGAATAGAAAGTAAATATAGTGTTTCTTGGATAGATTTCCAGTCACTTTCAGATAATAATACTGCGTTGCTATTTTCTCCAGCAATGATAATAGGTTGATGGGATTGATTGACTGAATCAATTAAATCCTGTAGTTGTTGTTGTGCTTGATTAATTGAAATCATAATCTTTTTGTTGAGATTACATTATTATTAAATAATAGCATAAAATTGAATTGTCAGAATCAGGATGTCCAGGACACCCTTTTTGGAAGTCAAAAGTTAAAAGTCAAAAGTCAAAAAATTATTTATTTTCACAAAATTGCGCTAGTTTTAATATTCTGTGAATATCAATATCAAATATTATCCTGTTCGCGCAGCGTGGCGTTAGCCATATCTGACAGAAAAATATATTATAAAAATAATAAAAAACGGTGCATTAAATAAACTTGATTAACGCACCCTACGCAATAAGACAACTATTTCATTAAATAATTATTGAGTTCAGGATATTGAGAAAAGAAACCATCAATACTTGCTAATTTTGCTTGATATTCTAATGTAGTAGCAATAATTAAACGATCAAATGGATCTTTATGAACAGGAGATAAATTTACAGCACAACAGGAAATTTCTACACTTACAGGAAATAATGTAATACCTGATGGTTCTAATGCTTCCTGAAACCATTGATTAGCGGTACAAGGTAATTCTAATCTTCTTCGTTGTTGTGCAAGTGCTATTTCATAACAGGAAATAACAGAAACTCCTACTTCTTCTGATGTTTCAATGATTTCTCTCCAATGGTTAGGAAATTTATCAAATTGTTGACTAATAAACCAAAACCAAATATGAGTATCAAGAACTATTATTTGAGACATTCCCACTCTTCTTCATTGACTATAGGACTAACAATATCACCTAATGTTTTACCTTTACCAGCGATAGACACAGGAGGAGTACGGCGTTTTTTTGTTGGTAAGTTTTCTTGTAGGATAGTGATAATCACACGAGCAGAATTAATTTGAGGTTGTTCTGATAACCATGTTAATTGCCCATTTTCATAAATTGCTTCGTAACTTTTTAGCATGGTAGTTTAATGATGAGTGATGGTTATTTTTTATTATAGTTTAAACAATTGTATTTTGTCAGAATCAGGATGTCCAGGACACCCTTTTTGGAAGTCAAAAGTTAAAAGTCAAAAGTCAAAAAATTATTTATTTTCAGAAGTTGCGCTAATTTTAATATTCTGTGAATATCAATATCAAATATTATCCTGTTAATCCTTTAATCCTGGTTATCCTGATATGGCTTGCGCCACGCTACGCTATCAGACAGTTAAATTTTAATAAAAAATGGTGCATTACATTTCATTAACGCACCCTAAAAAATCAGCGTGATTTTACCACTGTCTTCAAGGGAAGAGAAATAATTTTTCTGCCACTTGTTGCTTGTTTTTTTCTTAAATCAGCACAAATAGCTGCTAAATCATAATTA
>JBJTTJ010000183.1:0-2923 GCA_046080125.1 Cuspidothrix sp. | reverse complement strand
TATCAGCATACATCCACCACGACGATCGCAAACCTTTAAGTCGTTGGTTGTGGGCGCAAGATCGTTATATGGTAATTGAAAGCAGGAAACTATTAGAAACACCAGAACATGAACTTAGTATAGGCGATCGCCTTCGCAAACGCAAAATCCTCGCACCTTTAATAATTTTCATCTATTGTCTCATCCTCAAAGGTGGTATTCTCGACGGTTGGCATGGATGGTACTATACATTTCAGAGAGTTTTAGCAGAAATTTTGCTGAGTATACATATAATAGAAGCAGAGAAAATAGATAATTAATTGGCTCAAATAACTTACTCTTTATTACTAGGAGTTAGTCTGATGGTAAATACACTGGTTTTTGAAGTTTCCCAAGAAGAAGACGGGGGATTTGTTACTGAATGTCTCACCGAAGACATTTTTACCCAAGGAGATTTTTGGGAAGAACTGTTAATCCTAAAATTGCTTTGATTTTTTCAATGGACTTATCTTTCAAATCCTTGCAGGATAAGCTTTTCGTCCATGATTTCCTCCCGAATCCATTCAGTTTTGTTTAAAAATGGGGGGTTGCATCAAAAAGTCTTTTCGTGAAGACAGGTAAAAGGCAAGAGTTTGGGCGATCGCCTACTTTCTTATAAAATAAAAATTCAGACTGACTATTTAGGGTGATAGAAAATCCCTTCGCAGTTATAAATGTCGGTCTGCGTTTATACCATGTCCCTTGATCCAAGATGAAACATACCTTATCAGTTATTGTTGAAGATGAAGCGGGGGTTCTATCCCGCATTGCTAGTTTATTTGCGCGTCGAGGTTTTAATATAGAAAGTCTTGCAGTTGGACCGGCGGAGCAGGAAGGTATATCCCGGATTACAATGGTTGTACCTGGTGATGATCGTATCATCGAGCAATTGACTAAACAACTATACAAGTTAGTTAATGTTCTCAAAGTCCAAGAGATTACGGAAATCCCTTGTGTAGAAAGAGAATTGATGCTTTTGAAGGTAAATGCCACTAGCAGTAATCGTTCAGAAGTGATTGAATTATCTCAGATTTTCCGGGCCCGAATTGTGGATGTGGCTGAAGATTCTTTAACTTTGGAAGTGGTGGGTGATCCTGGTAAAATGGTAGCCATTGTTCAAGTCCTACAAAAATTTGGACTCAAGGAAATTGCTCGCACAGGTAAAATATCTCTGACTCGTGAATCCGGTGTAAATACTGAGCTATTGAAGTCTTCACAAGTAAAATTATAACATGATTGAGAACGGATTATTAGGAAGTTAGCGATCGCTATTTTTCATTTTTCATCAATTTCCATAACGGAGAGAGTAGGTTGGGTTAAGCAATAGCGCGACCCAACAACAGAATTATCCAATTGTCAGAAGTTTTAAGCAATGCTAGAAATACCGAAATCTGGTGGTATATCTTGTAGTCTTCCTGGTCCAATAGCTTGTAATCCTTCTTTGAGGATAATATCACCAGTATATAGGGCTTTACCTACTATCACACCCGTGACACCTTGGGGTTCTAAAGCTAATAAACTTAACAAATCGGTAACGGAACTGACACCACCGGAAGCAATTACGGGTATAGAAATTGCCGCAGCCAGTTCTCGTAATGCCTCTAAATTCGGGCCTTCTAGTGTACCATCACGGTTGATATCGGTGTAAATTATCGCTGCTGCACCTAATTCTTGCATTTGGGTCGCTAGTTGGGTGGCTAATACTGCTGATGTTTCTAACCAACCACGAGTCGCAACTAAGCCGTTACGAGCATCTATGCCAATAATAATTTGTTGGGGAAACTCTTGACAAAGTTCTTGGACTAACTGGGGTTTTTCTACGGCCACAGTGCCGAGAATTGCCCAATTTACACCTAGCTTAAATAATTGTACAACACTGGAGCGATCGCGTAATCCTCCTCCAACTTCAATGGGGATGTCAAGATTATTTCTAATGGCTTCAATGGCGGCTAAGTTGACGATTTTTCCAGCTTTCGCGCCATCTAAATCAACTAAATGTAATCTAGTTGCGCCTTGGTCTGCCCACATTTTCGCCACTTCGACGGGATTTTCGCTGAATACTTGGGATTGCTCGTAGTCTCCTTTATATAGTCGCACACAGCGACCTTCTAATAAATCAATTGCGGGTATTACTTCCAGTTTTAATGATTCCTCAATCTTCTACTTTCAATTGAAACTTACTGTCAATATTAATAGAGTTTTTTATTTTCCAAATCGAACTCTATCTACATTGAGGATAGTTTAAAATATAGTTTAAAATTATTTAAGATAAAAAGTTATCATAAATTGAACTGAATTCATTAAACATCCTACTAAACTCCTTAATATCTTCAGAAATAGTTCTGGTTCTACTGGATATTCTTAATTTGGGACTACTAACTAATAAATTTTTAAGTCTTGACTGAATTGCCATGCGAGCATAAGAAAATCTCCAAGCTTGTATATTTATTTGTGTTGCAAACCAAACTAATTCTTGCAAACTCATATTGAATTTTGGAATCAGAACCCTAACTGCACTACCACCATTACCTCTTGCCATAAATTGCCAAGGCTGAACAGCAGCATAACCAAAAGCAGTTACAGTGATACCTCCATTAACAAAACACTCTTCATCATTTCTTGCTACTAGTCTAATGATACTATTACAATTATCACCACTAGAGATATAGGGCGTTGTACCTTCACTATAATTTTTCTCGCCTAACGATTTTCCAGACAAAACTTGAAAAAAGAAACCTATGGGTCTGTTTTCGTCAAGTGGTAATTGTGGCAATTGCTGCCAATTGTTACAAAAGTTGTCTAACACTTCTTCACTCAAATCTAGAAAATAAGATACTGCCTGAAATATAGATTTCATTACTCTTTTGTTATTATTTATAATATCTGCTTGATTTATTTCAGGTTG
>JBJTTJ010000182.1:0-12198 GCA_046080125.1 Cuspidothrix sp. | reverse complement strand
TTACTAATGCTGGCAACTACAGGCTTAATATTCTCTATAGCTTCTTCAAAAGTCTTTTGTGCTTTTGCAATTTCTCGTCCAGATGGTAAAGCGACTCTCTGAAGAGATGTATCTTCTGTCTCTTCAACTTCCACCAAAAATATACCACCACCTTCCAAAGCAAACTCAACTAATTGCTTTTCTGCCATATTATTAAAATTAGTTAAATAGGCTATACAACGTCAAATATACCACATTACTTGCATATTTGAAAAGTAAAAAACAATAATTCAACTTGAACTTATTCTACCCCTTGAAAACAAAAACTCTCCTTCAAACCATTCATCCAAGAGCGATCTATTAGATGATCATGTTGCAAGCGACCGACCACAATTCCAGAATGAATAGCAATACGCGCTGCAAAATCAACAACATCACCTTGAGATTTAAGTTGCGCTAATTCTCCTTCATACTCGCCTAAACGTTCTGCTAACTGCGCCTGTGTCCAATCACGTTCTTCTAAAAATTCAGCGATCGCGTCACCAGGGGAAGATACCCAATCGGGAGTAAAGGGTCGGGTGGTCTTAGTCATGGTAATCTCCAATGAAAACAATACAAACAGCAGTAACCTTCGACCAATCAATACTTCCATCCTCAGTCAAGGGGATGGGGTCGTTATCAGGCTTAAATACAACCCAGATTCCGCGGCGATCGCAGCTTTAGGGACTTCCAATCAAAAAAATACCCAGAAATTTCTTGTGGTGCGGGACGAAAAGTCTGCTAATCATCAAGGACAGGCAGGAGGCCTATCTCACAAAATTGGGCAATTTATTTTTTGGTGTTCCCTCATGAAATTCTTTTTTTGACAAAATAACCTGCTGGGAAAAATATTTTGAGTATATTCACTCATGCTGAATGTGGGAAACAAAACAATTAATAAAAATCGGATTATCAGAAACCCTATCAACGAAACGAAAAACCATCTGTCAATCCCTAAATCCTGGATATCCTGATTCAGACAATATATAAAGGCGACACCCGGATTTGAACCGGGGGATGGAGGTTTTGCAGACCTCTGCCTTACCACTTGGCTATGTCGCCGCTCTTACAATTACTTATGTTATCACCTTTTTTTGTAAATTGCACCCCCTAAAAAAAATTTTTCGCCGCCCCTGGTTTCCTATACTCTCTTTATCTCATCGGCAAAGTTACCCCAACGGACAAAGTAAAATGGACCGGCGACAGAACCCCAAATATGCTGATCCGTATCGGGATCTCTACCTCGATCGCGGCTGATGAATTTTTCGCCATCAATTTCAAAATCACTATCTAGGTAGGTTGTTTGTCCTTTGCGGACGACTATACAACCTTTACCCGGTTCAACTGTACCTCTAAAGGATTTACCGGTCCATTCGACAATCATGTTACAACCGCAGAGTTTTTCTAGGCGATCGCTGGTTAAAGTCTGCAATCTTCCTACATCACGAGATGCACCGTAAAAGTCTTTTTCATCTTTGACTGTGTAGTTTTCAATGACAATCTTCTCGTCTTCTACCAGCAACTTTAACACCCGCACTCGATAGGGATCTTTCAGATCATAATCATAGGCCTGTTCTACAAAGAAACTCACCGCAGACAGCAGGGAATAGGGCAATGGACGCATACATACACGAATATGGGCATAGAAAGCTGGGTTTTCAAACACTTGGGCTTGATTACTAAAATCAGCCGCCATCCACTGTGCTAAAGTGGTAATATCTATAGAATGAGTCATAAAAACTGGGGATTTTCTTGGTCAATAGCCTGGAGACACTATAGCAGGTGACAGGTGGCACAGTTGAAAATATTTTGGTGTCACAAAATCCAAAATCCTATTAACCGAAGCGTCCAGAAACATAGTCGTGGGTGCGAGTATCAATAGGGTTACGGAAAATTTGCCCAGTATCTCCAAATTCCACCATTTGACCAATGCGACTTTCATCCGTACTAAAAAAGGCCGTAAAATCAGAAACACGGGTAGCTTGCTGCATATTGTGGGTGACAATCACAATTGTAAATTCTGATCGTAACTGATGAATTAACTCTTCTACTTTCATAGTTGCGATGGGATCAAGGGCTGAACAAGGTTCATCCATTAATAACACTTTAGGTTTAACAGCTAAAGCTCTAGCTATACATAAACGCTGCTGTTGTCCTCCAGAAAGACCCAATGCAGATTGATGAAGCTTACTTTTAACTTCATCCCATAGGGCGGCACCTTTAAGCGCGGATTCGACGATTTCATCTAATTCTACCCTAGGACATCGGCCAGCGATTCTTACACCATAGGCGACGTTTTCATAAATACTCATGGGAAAAGGATTTGGTTTTTGAAACACCATGCCAATTTCCCGCCGTAGACGATTAATATTAATGCGAGGAGCGTAAATATCTTGACCGAAAAATTCTATTTTCCCTTCTACTTTGACTTTGCCTTCTAATTCACTAATCCGATTAATGGTTTTAATAAATGTAGATTTACCGCAACCACTCGGACCAATTAAAGCTGTGACTTTGTTTTTATAGATATCTAATGATATACTCTCAATAGCTTTATAATTTCCGTAGTAGAAGCTCAGATTTTTGACTTTGATCGCAGTGGTTAGGTTACTCATGATTGACTAAAGGTGAAAAGGAAAATTGTATAAGTAGGGGCTGATGTCCGTTTAGGAATTCATAAGCAAGAAGAAAAAATCAACTTATTTTCTTTTGGCAATAAACCGTGATAATAAGCTGAAAAACAACACGATAGTTAGAAGAATGATAGCAGTAGTCCAAACTAGTTTGTTTACTTCTGGATCAGGATTATTGTAGAGATTAAAAATCAATACAGGTAAAGAAGCAGTGGGAATTAATAAACTATCTGACCAATTTTGACTGAATAAGGCGGTAAACAGTAAAGGTGCAGTTTCACCCGCAGCACGGGCGATCGCTAAGGAAATACCAGTACTAATTCCGGGAATAGCCGCACTTACAATAACACGAAAAGTGGTTTGGAAGCGAGTACCCCCTAAAGCTGCTGATGCTAGGCGTTGGGGAACGGGAATTAGCTTTAAGGCTTCCTCCGTTGTTAAAGTTATTATCGGTAGCATAATTACAGATAGGGCAAAACCACCAGCGATCGCACTAAACTGTTTTGTTACTAAAACTACTACTCCGTAAGCAAATATCCCGACCACAATGGAAGGAACACCCGTGAGAATAGTGGCAATAAAGCGAACATATTGGGTGAAAGGGTTCGTTTGACTAAATTCTGCCAAAAAAATGCCCGTGATTACCCCCACAGGAATACTTAGCAACGCCCCAATACTCACCATAATTATAGTCCCCAAAATAGCATTAGCGAAGCCATTTTCAATCAAAGGACTAAATAACATCTCTAGTTTAAAGCCGGCAATTCCTCGTGAGAGAATTTCCCATAATATAGATAACAATGGTAGCAAGGCCAAAATACTTAAACTGAAGGCCAAACCATTCATTAAGTATGTAAATAACTGTCTAGTTGTCGGTAGAGGGCGACATAAATCCGCCGCAATTGATTGATCTATTTCTGAATGGGAATACTCACGCATATTAGTTTTAAAATTTTCAAGTTTTGATTATCTATGCTTTCTACCAACCCACCGTACCAAAAGTACAGCAGCAATATTAACAGCCAAAGTTAAGGCGAATAAAATTAAGCCTAAATAACTTAATGAACCAATATGTAATCCTTGTTCTGCTTCAGCAAATTCATTAGCTAAAATGGCGGGAATAGTATAAGCTGGATTAAGTAAGGATAAACTAATTTGGGCGTAGTTACCAATCACCATGGTTACTGCCATTGTTTCGCCTAAAGCTCTCCCTAGAGATAACATAGCCGCACTGACAATACCAGAAAAAGCTGCTGGTAATAAGACTCGAAACACCGTTTCCCAACGAGTTCCTCCTAAGGCCATGGAACTACTACGCAACTCTTTGGGAATAGCTAATAAAACATCACGAGAAATTGCCGACATTGATGGCAAAATCATAATCGCCAGAATAATTCCGGCGGTTAACATATTATTTCCGGCTGGGTCTTGGGTGTTAAATAGGGGTATAAATCCCAAGTTATTACCTAACCACTTTTCCAAGGGTTCAAGAATAGGAATAAAGGTAAAAATTCCCCATAAACCGATAATTACACTAGGAATAGCAGCAATTAATTCTACAACAAAAGCGATAGTAGTTTTAATCGGATGGGGTAAAAAATCTTCACTTGTTACCAGTGCTACAGATAGCCCTACGGGAATAGTTAAACAAATGGCGATCGCACTCGTTACTAAAGTTCCATAAATATAAGGTAATGCCCCAAAAATTTCATTACCTGTATCCCAATCTTGACCCCAGAGAAAACCTAATCCAAATTTACTAACTGCTGGTTGTGCTTCCTTAAAAATTACCCAAGTCATCAGTAACAAAATACTGACGCTTAACCCAGCAAAAATATAAACTAACCATGTAAATCCTTGATCAAAGTTGAAAGTAGCCCCTCCTGTAGAGGTTAAATCAATGTTTACATCTTCTGAGGGGTTAGAATTATTGTCTTCTGGTTGCAATCCAAATATATTAGCCATGATCAATACAAGAAATACTAAGTCTCATTTACAGCAGATTACAATTAGATAATACAAAAAAATGAATTATCAAACTATTGTGGTGCGGGCATTTTGCCCGCTAACTTTGGTCTAAAGGCGTTTCGATTAAACGCCTTGCCAACAATCTTTAATTAATCGCCCAGATATGGAAAATTACTTCACTGAACTATTAACTGTTTGTAAAACCCGGTTGACAACATCACCAGGGATCTTTGTATAGTTGAGGTCATCATTATATTGTTGACCGTCTTTGAGAACCCAATTAATCCATTTTTTAACAGCGTCAGCTTTAGCAGGAGTAGGATACTTTTTGTAAACCATCATCCAAGTTAAACCCACAATAGGATAACCTTGTCCCGGATCTCCCACAAAAACGCGGTAATTATCTGGGAACTTCACTGTTGACAAGGCTGCATTAGCTGCTGCTAAAGAAGGAGCTAGAAATTCACCTTTTTTATTTTGGACTTCTGCTGACTTGAGATTATTTTTAGTCGCATAATCATACTCAACATAACCGATAGATCCAGTGGTGTTTCTGACTAAAGCCGCTACTCCGGGATTTCCCTTACCTCTGAGAGCATTTGCTAAAGTCCATTTGGGTGCAGTATTCGCGCCAATTCTGCCTTTAAAATAGGGATCAATAGCACTTAAATGGTTTGTGAAAATGAATGTTGTACCGCTACCATCGGCGCGAACTACAAATTTAATCGGTTGGTTAGGAAGGTTCACACCTGGGTTATCTGCTTTAATTTGTGGGTCATCCCATTTAGTAATTTTCCCGGAGAAAATTGCGGGTAATGTCTTGCGGGATAATCTTAGTTTATTAACACCAGGCAAATTATAAACAACGGAAACAGCACCACCAGCAGTGGGGACTAAAATTACACCATTCTTGACCTTAGCGATTTCATCATCTTTCATGGCCGCATCACTGGCACCAAAGTCAACAGTTCCATTAATGGTTTGACGAATACCACCGCCGCTACCAATGGCTTGATAATTGACTTTTAGATCGGGGTGTTTTTTCTTAACTTCACGGGCATAACGTTCGTAAAGAGGAGCAGGAAAGGTTGCTCCAGCGCCGTTTAAAGTTTCAGCTTGTGCGATCGCTGTTAAAACTGGGCTCAATGCAACAGCCCCGGTGATAACTGAAGTGGCAACAACACGATTCAAAATGGTGGAGAAAAAAGCCATACTGCCTCTTAAGTGCTAAGGAATACTTACATGGAGAATTACATCCTTACATAACCATGATTGCTGATAGTTAACAACATATTAATAAAGTATTAAAAAAAAATTAAACTATGTTTAAGTTTAAATTTATAAAGATAGGTTAAGAATTGTTCATTTAGAGATCAGGTTGACGGTTGAGCCTTGCCCCCACTTTTTCCCCATTACTAAAAACATTCCAGCAGAGTCATGTTAATAAAGAATCTGCTAGGAATAGTTAATACCATGTTTAAACTCGTTGTTTTTGTTTTCTATAAGCACAAGTAGTTGCTTATCTGTAACTAGAATAGGCAGAAAAAATGTACAAATTGGTTAAGTAAAGTGGAATAATAGATTAAATTGTGATTAAAATAAAGCTTGTTGACCACCAATAAATGCGCTGTTTTGGAGAGAAATTCTGATTTCAGCCGGGGTTGGGGTTATGTGATATTGATATTTTAGTAATGCAAAATGATTGTTACTCATAGATCCTTGATGTTTATAGCAGCTTGGAGAGTGACAAGATAAGCGATTGAAGAGAATTTTATGGTGCTGATAGTTCAAAAATACGGTGGTACATCTGTCGGTTCGGTGGAACGCATTCAAGCAGTTGCCCAAAGAGTCGCAACAACAGTAAAAGCAGGAAATTCTGTGGTAGTGGTAGTTTCCGCCATGGGAAAAACCACAGATGGCCTAGTTAAACTAGCTAATGATATTTCCAAAAGCCCCAGCCGTAGGGAAATAGATATGCTGCTTTCCACAGGGGAGCAAGTCACCATTGCTTTATTAAGTATGGCATTACAGGAAATTGGCCAACCAGCGATTTCCATGACTGGTGCTCAGGTAGGCATTGTCACCGAAGCAGAACACACCCGCGCTCGGATTTTACACATTGAAACAGAGCGGTTAATGCGGCAGATAAATCAAGGTAAAGTCGTTGTTGTGGCAGGATTCCAAGGAATTAGCCACAGTGAAGAATTAGAAATTACTACTTTAGGTCGTGGAGGTTCTGATACTTCCGCCGTCGCCTTAGCTGCTGCCATCAATGCTGATTTTTGTGAAATTTATACGGATGTACCAGGTATTTTAACTACAGATCCGCGCTTAGTTCCCCAAGCCCAATTAATGACAGAAATTACCAGCGATGAAATGCTGGAATTAGCTAGTTTAGGGGCGAAAGTGTTACATCCTAGGGCGGTGGAAATTGCCCGTAATTATGGCGTTCCCTTGGTGGTGCGTTCTAGTTGGACAGATCAACCGGGAACCTGGGTGACAACACCGCAAAGACAAGATCGGCCGTTAGTAAATCTAGAATTAGCTCGTCCTGTGGATGCGGTAGAATTTGATATGCAACAGTCCAAGGTAGCTTTATTACGTGTTCCTGATAGACCTGGAGTAGCAGCCCAATTATTTGGGGAAATTGCCCAACAAGATGTTGATGTGGACTTAATTATTCAGTCTATTCATGAAGGTAATAGTAATGACATTGCTTTTACAATAAATACATCAATATTAAAACGAGCAGAGTCAGTGTCATCAAGTGTAGCACCAGTGTTGAGAAAAAATCATGATTCTGATGAAGCGGAAGTATTGGTAGATAAAAATACTGCTAAAGTAAGTATTGTCGGGGCGGGAATGATTGGCCGTCCAGGGGTAGCGGCCCGGATGTTTGAAACATTGGCCTCTGCTGGTGTCAATATTCAGATGATTTCTACCAGTGAAGTGAAGGTGAGTTGTATAGTTGATGGGGAAGATTGCGATCGCGCCATAGCAGCCCTGTGCAAAGCCTTTGAAATCAACTGCTCCTCTACTACCCTGACTCCTACCAGGGGTAAATCCCCGGCGGTACGAGGTGTGGCCTTAGACATGAACCAAGCCCGGATCGCCATTCGTCAATTACCAAATCGTCCCGGTATAGCGGCAAAATTATTCGGATTTTTGGCTGAATCTAACATCAGCGTGGATATGATTATTCAATCCCAACGTTGTCACATAGTGGACGGTGTCCCCCATCGAGATATTGCCTTTACGGTTGCTCGCATGGATGCAGAAAATGCCCAACAAAAATTAATACAAGCTGCACAGGAGTTTGGTTGGGGTGAAGTAATATTGGATAGTGCGATCGCTAAAGTCAGCATAGTCGGTTCAGGAATGTTAGGACAACCCGGTATTGCCGCCAAAATGTTTACAGCCTTAGCTCAAAACCACATTAATATTCAAATGATTGCCACATCAGAAATTAAAGTTAGTTGTGTTGTGTCACAAAACGAAGGTGTTAAAGCTCTGCAAGTTATTCACACCGCTTTTGAATTAGCCGGCACTGAAAAATTTGTCGTCCCCGCCTGATCATAACTGGGTGTTGCTGATTCGATATATTGCAGAAGACAGAAGCGGTTTGGATTTTGGTGGTCTAGTTTGTACCTGATGCAATCTCCCGGATATAGAACTTTGTCACAGTCTCAAAGATAATTTTTGACGATACAAATGTTCTAATAAAGCCTCAAGCTTACCACCCGTATTCATTCCCGAACCGATGACAAAAAATTCTTCCTGAAGATTCTTTGATCCCCCCTTATCAGTTGCTACATACAGTCCTAAACTGTATATGAGAGTTAAGAGGCTGTCGGGAGAAATTTTGTGAAAAAAGTTTTAGCAATTATTCTTGGTGGGGGTGCAGGTACTCGGCTTTATCCGTTAACCAAACTTCGCGCCAAGCCAGCAGTACCAGTGGCCGGGAAATATCGTTTGATAGATATCCCTGTTAGCAACTGTATCAATTCAGAAATATTCAAAATCTACGTCCTAACTCAATTTAACTCCGCCTCCCTGAATCGTCACATTGCCCGCGCTTACAACTTCAGTGGGTTTAGTGATGGGTTTGTAGAAGTGTTAGCAGCACAACAAACCCCAGAGAACCCTAACTGGTTTCAGGGTACGGCTGATGCTGTGCGTCAGTACATCTGGATGTTACAAGATTGGGATGTAGAGGAATTTCTGATTCTGTCAGGTGATCACCTTTACCGTATGGATTATCGTCAGTTTATCCAACGTCATAGAGACACAAATGCTGATATTACTCTTTCTGTAATTCCTATTGATGATCGTCGTGCCTCGGATTTTGGCTTGATGAAAATTAATCAATCCGGTAGAGTAATTGACTTTAGCGAAAAACCTAAGGGTGAAGCTTTAGCCAAAATGCGTGTTGATACCACCGTCTTGGGATTAACAAAAGAACAAGCTGCATTACAGCCATATATCGCCTCCATGGGGATTTATGTCTTTAAAAAAGATGTTTTGATTAAGTTGCTGAAAGAATCTTTAGAACGGACTGATTTTGGTAAGGAAATTATTCCTGATGCAGCTAAGGATCACAACGTTCAAGCCTTCTTATTTGATGACTACTGGGAAGATATTGGGACAATTGAAGCTTTTTATGAAGCTAATTTAGCCCTAACTCGGCAACCTCTCCCACCCTTTAGCTTCTACGATGAGGCTGCACCCATTTATACCCGCGCTCGTTATTTACCCCCCTCTAAACTGTTGAATTGCCAAATCACAGAATCTATGATTGGCGAAGGTTGTATTTTGAAAAATTGCCGTATTCAACATTCAGTTTTAGGAGTAAGATCACGCATAGAAGCAGGTGCTATAGTTGAAGAATCCCTGCTGATGGGTGCTGATTTCTATCAACCATCGGTGGAACAGCAATGCAATATTGAGGAAAAAGAGATTCCCGTGGGTATCGGCACAGACACCATTGTTCGTCGTGCCATCATTGATAAAAATGCCCGCATCGGTCACGATGTGAAAATTATCAATAAAGACAACGTTCAAGAAGCAGAACGGGAAAATCAAGGTTTTTACATCCGTAGCGGTATTGTAGTTGTTCTCAAAAATGCTATCATTCCTGATGGGACAATTATTTAATTCCTTGCTAGTTGTCAGTTGTTTGTCGTTTGTTGTTTGTTTTCCGTTGTTTGACCACTGACCACTGACCACTAACAACTGACCACTAACAACTGACCACTGACCACTAACAACTGACCACTGACCACTGACTACTGACTCATGACTAAATTAATTCTTCTAATTGGTCTTCCTGGTAGCGGTAAATCAACTTTAGCAAAAAAATTACTGAGAGAATGCCCTCAGATGGGATTAATTTCTACAGATGCCATCCGAGGGCAGCTTTTTGGTTCAGAGGCAATTCAAGGGTCTTGGTCGCTAATTTGGCAGGAACTGGAACGACAATTAGAACAAGCTATAATGGCGGATAGAAAAGTAATTTTTGATGCTACCAATGCCCAGCGGCAAAATCGCCGAGATGTGATTAAACTATTCCGTGATTCTGGTTTTAGTCAAATTACGGGAATATGGATGAGAACTCCAGTATGGCTATGTCTAGCACGAAATCAAAGACGCGATCGCCAAGTTCCCCAAGAAGTAATTTTCCGTATGCACCACCAACTGCGGGAAGCGCCCCCTAGCATTGAAGAAGGAATAGACGAGCTTATTTGCTTTTCACCATGGCAGGAGTACGGGAATTTCACCGCCACATTCAGCAAGAACCCCACTTGATTGTCAGGGTGATTTGTTAGGTTAATAATCAGAACTATTTGCCTAGATTAGATACAGTAGATATTATATAGCAGGTAACAGGGAACAGGTTTTTATGATCACCGTAAGTAAATTATTAGGAGGCTGGTAGATGGCTGCAACTGATTTTAAAGATTATTATGCAATATTAGGAATTACTAAAGCTGCCACAAGTGAAGAAATTAAACAGGCATTTCGCAAACTAGCGCGTAAATATCATCCTGATGTTAATCCCAATAACAAACAGGCTGAAGCGAAATTCAAAGAAGTTAATGAAGCCTATGAGGTGTTATCTGATCCGGAAAAACGCAAAAAATACGATCAATTTGGTCAGTATTGGAAACAAGCAGGCCAGGGTTTCCCCGGCGGCGGTTTTGGTGGGGATATGGGGGGCGTTGACTTCGGCCAATACGGCAGTTTTAATGACTTTTTAACTGAATTATTTGGTGGTGCGGGCCCTCGCAGTAGCCGACAAAGTTACTCCTATCGGACTTCCACGGGTAAACCTGGCAGTGGTTTTGGAGGTTTTAACGATTTTGCTTTTCAAGATGCTGGTGCTGGTGGATCACAAGATACGGAAGCTGTTATTACTTTAACTTTTGGTGAAGCATTCACTGGTGTGCAAAAACGGTTTAGTTTAGGCAACGAAACTATTGATGTGCGTATTCCTGCGGGGGCTAAAGCTGGTACTCGTCTACGGGTCAAGGGTAAAGGGCAAATTAATCATAATAATCAACAACGGGGCGATTTATATTTAAAAGTGGAATTACAACCCCATAGTTTTTTCCAAATAGAAGGTGATAATCTGCTGTGTGAAGTATTAATAACTCCCGATGAAGCAACTCTAGGCGCGTCCATTGACGTTCCCACACCTGATGGCCAGGTGAATGTCAAACTACCTGCGGGGGTTCGTTCTGGTCAGTCTCTGCGGTTACGTGGTAAGGGTTGGCCTCTCCCTAAAGGTGGACGAGGTGATCAATTTGTGAAAGTGGCGATCGCCCCACCAAAAGAACTCACCGCCCAAGAACGGGAATATTACGAAAAAATCCGTTCTATTCGTACCTATAACCCTCGCAGTCACCTAGCACAAGTGAAATTGTAATTATTTTCTCTAATAATGTTATCAGCACGATTTACCCAGACTTGAGTTTACACCCCCGGATCACTTCCCTGTCACCGTGGACAACTTCCATGTTTTTGTATAAAAATTATCCATTGATGTATTCAAAAATCCGATAGCGCGTAATAATAATCAACTACCTGAAGTTTATTTTCATGGGGAGTTAGAAATGACTATAGCTACTATTAATCCCACGACTGGAGAAACCGTCAAGATATTTACAAGGCTCAAAGATGCAGAAATTACTGCTAAGTTAGATTTGGCAGGAAAGACTTTTGCAGAATATCGTCAGACAAGTTTTGCACAGCGATCGCACTGGTTAGAACAAGCAGCGACTATTTTAGACCAAGAAAAGGCAGATTTGGGGAAATTGATGACTTTAGAAATGGGTAAACCATTAAAAGCTGCCATTGCTGAAGTCGAAAAATGCGCCCTTGTTTGTCGTTATTACGCCGAAAATGCCCCTAGTTTTCTCGCTGATGTCACTGTTAAAACTTGAGAAACTTCATTAGCAGTGATAATTATTCCTAAAGGTGTATTAGTTTCTTTAAGGAAATTAGATGGTGATATACGACGCAAATATTCAGCCATTTCTTGACCAGAATTTGCTAATCTTTTAAAGAGTAGTTGATATAA
>JBJTTJ010000181.1:0-13758 GCA_046080125.1 Cuspidothrix sp. | reverse complement strand
TCACGCCTTAGCCAGACGCGATTGTGTTCCAATTAAGTTTCCAAAAAAAGACTACCACCATCATTGCTTGGTTTTCGCGTCGGCAATAGTCTCAATTCAATACTTGATATCACCGTATTATATATCAAGTAGTTGATTTTTTCCTTATATTAACTTTGGTCAATATAAGTATAGTTTTGTCTATCAAATTGTCAACTTAGGACTTGCTCTTCCGCTTCGATTCTCGTCTACCTATGATGACTTACCCTAACTCTTCTGTAGAGATAATTCATGATTACCCCCACTTTCGCGCTGAAGATAATGATTAAATCTAGTTCCTAGTTGTTCTATGGTTAGATCTTGAGTCCAATATTCTATTAAAGCATGACCAAACGCCCAAGCATTACGATCTGGTGTAGATGGATTTTCTAACAACAATGGCCATAGAGATAATAAATCAAAGTTGCGAGATTTGGAACTGTCTGTATTTAATAGGGGAAAAAGTTCATAAGCCATTTGTAATTTACCAATTACCATGGGTAATTGTTCAATGGGAATTTGTTCCGCGAGTAAATAAGCTAGGCTAGGAGAACCTGTGGATAATGTGGAAATAAATTGCAAAACTGGACTTTTTAATAATGCAGTAATTCCTTGGGTAGTTGTCATTTGAACTGTGTAATAATCAATGATTTTTGCTGATTCAATAATGCGGGTTTCTAAATTACGTAAAAACCGAGTTATCCGTAATTTTTTAGCCGGATCTATTGCGGCTAATAATCCTGAAGATAAAGCTTCTATATTCCAAGCACTGCGATTAATTTTTCGATCACTTGTGACAATAGGTAAAACTAAATTAGTGCTATTTCCTAATAGTTGTTGGCGGTATTTTGTTGCTTCTCGAATAGAAATTTCTTTTGGCTTTTCTCCTTTTTCCCAATCATAAGGAGGCTGCCATTCACGCATAGGACGCAACCGATCTACTTGAGTGACAATGGTAATAATTGGTAAATCTGCAACTTCTGATTTTACATCTTGAATAAAATCTATATCCATTTGTAAAGCTGGATCAAGAGCAGGAGTAACTAATAATAGTAAATCAGCATTACTAGCATAATCAACTACTAAATCTCGCAAATCTTCCCGTTTTACCTGTTCATAACCGGGAGTATCCCAAAGATTGAGAATTTCCCCATTTTCTGCTTGCCAATGGTAATTTTGAATGGTATCTGTACTAGGTAAAACATCAACAGCAGCTAATTCATTTTGAAAAAGAGTATTAATTAAACTACTTTTTCCTGCGCCTGTGCGCCCAATAATCAGGATATTTATAGGTTTTTGGGCAACAATTTCTGGGGGTTCAGCCTGGCTGAGAATGTCCCTCAAGGTTTGAGTTTTAACTTGGGGTAGGGTGGGGGTAGGTAATTCAATTTGAGTTCCTGCATAGAGAGCGATCGCTTGTTTACATAAATTCCGTAAAGCTGCTTCTCGTAATAGTTGATTCAAATTTATTAATAACTCTTGAGAAGCGCGATTTCCCACACCTTCACTCGCTTTTTTAGCCACCGCAGCGACCGGATTTAATACCCATTGCGCCCAATTCCAAACTTTCCACAATTTACGGGCAGAAGGTTCTAATTGACGATAAACTTCATAGGTTTGATAAGCTTGACCAACGGTAACTTGATTCAGAACAGGAGATAATTTTTCCATCCATTGATCCATATCATCCACTGTTCCCCGAATTAAACCATAAACTTGGGGAATGTAAATATTTAAAAGTGGATATTTAACTTCAGGATTATAGATATGAGAAATTTCTACTACTAAACCTTGACATCTTTGCCAAAAAGTTTGCCAATCTTCCCAAATAGGTAAATCATTAGCTGATGCAGTGAGAATATTTTGTAACACTATTTCCACTGCTTTAGTCGTATCTGTTTCAATCACAGAATTATTTTCTGTAGTAGTTTCTAACTCTTCTCGTACTTCTGCAAAAACAGCTTCAATTCGATTGATTTCCGGTTTAGTCCAGCGTACCAACAACCACCGCCAACCGACAAATACAAATGTAAATAAAGCCCAAATCCAACTTAATCCCCAAGCGTGAATTTGTGTTCCTGCGGAGATAAGAAGGAAGGAAATAATTACCGCAATTGGTGAAATTAAGATTATCCATTGCCAGGGTTTTAAACGGATCATTGTTTTATACCTATCTTTGTTGTTGTGTGGATATTTCTATTGTGAATGCTGACTAGCTGCTTTATTATTTATGTTATCAGGGAAATAACATCCTGTACGGGTGCTAATATTGTCACATGATAAATACGCAAGATAATTTGGACTATGGAGACGAAAATCTAATCAAAGAGAGATTAAAGGAATCAGCAACTTACATTCGAGAGAAAATTCTCGGTAAACCAATTATTTTCCAACCATTCTTTAAGATTAAAAGTAATGTTGCAGTTGCTGAAGTATATGTAGGGGATGTAATTTTTTGTGCAGGAACAACATCTAACTACACAACTCTAATTCCCATACCTAAACCAAAGTCAGAAGGAGGACAATTTAATCCACAACTTCATCCCCGTACAAAACGTCCTACCAATACTGATGCAGAATACAAAGTATTATCAACAATTGCAGATACTATTGAAATTGAAATGAAGTATGATCTAGGAATAAAAGGATATCTCTATCTGTATACAGAACGAAACCCTTGTCCAAGTTGTGAAGATGTCATAAGACAATTTGAGGAGAAGTTTCGGAATATTAAAGTAAAAGTATTCTGGGACTACCTCGACCTAAAATAAAAAGGTAATATTGTCATATCTATCAATAAAACTATTTCAAAGGAAGGAATACACCATGATATTAACATCAACTTTATTTACAAATTTAAATCCGTATGAATTGAACAAAAATTCTAAGTCTCTTCAGGTTTTAGTAGACAAAATAAAACTAGAATCTTATCAAGAATTATATGAACTAGAGACAGATGAAAATGCTTCACTACAAGATGATTTAAAAGCAGTTCTAGAAGTGCTTGGTGAGAAAGATAAGACATTAAGTCACTTACGCTATCTCTGGATGACACTTATCTTAAGTCTAGCCGTAGAACCTACTTTAGAATATTATGATCCTAGCAATTCCTTACCAAAAATAATTATTAAATTGTTAGAAGAATTCTTACAGAAAATTATTAGTAGTTCAGGTAAAACTATCAATATTATTCCCAATCAGCTTGATCAATTAATTAATGAGATATTCAAATCTCATGAATCTTATTTTCATAAACAAGGAGCAAACTTTCAAGAAATCAGTGAAGCGTTAGATGTTTTTTATAATGCAATAAAAGTTATAAAATATGACCAAGCAGTAGAATCAATTTTAGAAATTCTATATGATTGTTTAGAAGGTTATGCTATTTTCCCCGGTTCTTACGGTAGACGTGAGTTATTTGACTGGTGGTTAGAGGATGTTGTACCCGCTAGTTATAAGTTACGACCTCCTAAATCATTTTATGTAGTTGAAGGATTAGAAAATAAAGAAGAAATTAAACTACGCCAAACGCGGTTATTAAAAAAAATAAGTGACGAAATCTGGTTGTATCTGTCAGAATCAAACAAACATAATAATTACATCTTTTCTACTCCTGGGAAAATAAATGGAGGTTCATTTAAAAAGAGTGTTAAAATACTAGACAGAGAATATCATTCCAAAAGTTCTCAATTAGTTTATTCTTGATAGGGAGTTAAATAATAATTTGTATGAGCGAAGAAAAGCACAATAGCAAAGATTTAATAGGGGCATTAATACAAACTCTTCAAACTGATAACTTTAAAGAAGATGAAGAAGATGAAATTGCTCCAGAAAAAGAAAGCTACGGAGAGGAATACACAACTCAACTACAAACAGCTTGCAATAATTTTCTCAAAAAAGATGCGTTTCAAGTTGGACAATTAGTGAAATGGAAAAAAAATCTCAAGAATAGAAGACTACCTTACCTAAACCAACCAGCTATTGTTGTAGAAATATTAGATAAACCAGCTATTAGCAATGAGGAAGAATCTGGTAGTCCATATTTTAGAGAAAATCTCGATATCATCTTAGGAATATTGGTTGATGATAATACATTTCTAACTTTTTACTATGATAGCAGAAGATTTGAGGCTTACTAAATTCTAATAAATAATCTACAAACTAAATTCCGTCGCATTATCATCATCTAAAGTGCTATCTTTACCCACAACCGTAGGATGAAAATTAGCACCATGAATTAACTCACCAAACTTAATTTCTGGATTTTGATAAATCACATTCAACACACTAATAAAATCCCGAATTATTTCCCCAGGAGTTAGTAAAGCTTCAGCACCCAACCGACTGACAATTTCTTGAAGAAACTCCTCTAATTGTGCAGTTGTTAAAGTGCTTTGATAACCAAGATTCAAAGCATGAATTTCTGTCAACCTTTGTAAAAGTGTGAGTATTTCCGTTGCAGTTAGGGGATTGAGTCGAATTACAGGACCCATATATTCTTGAACATTAGCTTGAGTAGCAAAGCGGCTTTCTTTAGTCCGTCTGCGCCAAGCTTGGTCTGCAAAAAGTCCGCGATTTGGGTCTTCTAAAAACTTGGTTGTTCCACCAATAAAAATACCCAAATTTTCGGCTTTACATTGCATAGTATCATTAAACATTGCCAAAAGACGATTATAATTTTTTTCGCGGGTAACTGTGGTAGATATTTGATATAAATTCACAGCTTCATCCATGAAGATTAATAAGCCGTTATAGCCAATTTCGGCGACAAATTTAGCAATTAATTTAATATAATCATACCAGCTATCATCATCAATAATTACTCGCACACCTAAAGCGCCTTTAGCTTCTGTTTTAGTATTAAATTCACCTCTTAACCAACGCAAAGAGGCATTTTTTAAATCATCATTATCTAAGCGATAACCACGCCAATAAGCAATAATGACATTACCAAAATCAAAGCCATGAACTAAATCTTCAATATATTGAATTACTTCTCTAATTTTAGTTTCTACTTTCTCATCAAAGCCTTCATCATTAGGACCCATTCCCGTTTCTTTAGCTACTTCCTGCTGAATTTTATTAATCCATCCTTCTAAAATAGAAATTAAAGCAGCACCGTCGGGACGAGTTTTTGTGGCTAGATGACTCATTAATTCTCGATAGGTTGCTAACCCTTCATTATGACTTCCTATTAATCGGCGTTGAGAAGATAAATCAACATCAGCTACTACAAATCCTTGCTCTATGGCTCGGTTTCGCATCATTTGCAGCATGAAGCTTTTACCTGACCCGTAGTTACCAATTATAAACCGAAATGCAGCTACACCTTCTGCGATGTCTTGGAGATTTTGCAAGAGACTATTAAGTTCTTTTTCTCGACCAACTGCTATATTTTCAATTCCCGTTCTAGGGACTACTCCCGCACTCAGAGAATTAATTAAAGCAGTAGATATTTTTTTCGAGAGTTTGAGTGTGGTCATGTACTTTATCTTATTAAATTATTAATGGTAGGGGCGAAGGGCTATTGTTCATTTTACCATACTTATAACTCCTAATTACTAATTTCTGGATATTTTGCAATTATTGTTTTCACATTTAGTAAATGTTCTTCGACAATTTCAGGAACTTCTGTATTAGTTTCGATGATTAGTTCACCAATGGTATTATTAGCGATTTCATTGATAGCATCAATGAGGAGATTAGGCATGGTAATATGGGCTTCAGCAATTTGTTTAATGGTTGGGAAAGGGTTATCTTGTTCAACAATGGCTTTTAAAACTTCGATTTCGTAAGCGGGGAGATTTTGTAAAAAATTATGCCATTCTGAGGGTAAATTTTCTGGATGATGCTTTTTTATATCTACTGGTTCTAATAATTCATCAAAAGGAAATAAGTCTAGACAACTTTCTGCATGATTTGATAATGTTGGAGTATGAATTGTTTCCGCTTGTTGGAGTAATTCCCAAACTTGATTTTGTAATAAATCTCTTTCTTCTTGTAGCAGAGAAATTTGATTTTGTAATTGACTAACTTCTGATTGTTGGTCTAATGTTTTATTTTGTAAATCCCTGATGTTATTCTCTAGATTATTTCTGGTTGTATTTATTTGTGTTAATAAATCATTTTGCTTGACAATTTTTATTTCCTGGGTTTGAATTTCTAGACGCAATTCATAGAGTTTTTTTTCTAGTTGTGGCTTGAGTCTTTCTAATAAAACAACATCATTTTCCAGTGCTTGTTTTTCTTGCTTGAGATTATCAAGCTGGGGTTGAATTTGGTTAATTTCGGCACAGGTAGTATGACAATTTAGTTCTAATCGGCGTTTTTCAGAAATCAGATTATTACAGATGTTATTTAGTTCTAAATTACTATTTTCTAGATGTTTAAATTCGATTTCTAGATTATAAATATCAGAGTGAATCTGCTTTTTCTGCGCGGCTAATGTACCTATGTCTCGATGTAAATTATCCCGTTGATTGCGAGATTCAGTAATTTGGTTTTCTAGTTGCTGAGTTTCTGTATACAATAAATTTCGATATTCTTCTAATTGCTGTATTTCTCGGAAAATACGAGATTTTAATCCTTCTATATCTCGAATGCGTTTTTGCAGAGAACCAATTGTCCGCAATTCATCAGTTCTACGACGTTTATCAACTAGAAATGCGGCTGAATAGGTGGCTAGAACAGTAATTATCCCGGTAAGAAAAGCTTTAGAAAAATCCCAACTCGGAACAAGACTTAAACCAAAACTCACACTAAAAGCGGCTATACCTAAGACGACTTGATAACTAAAGATTGTTGCTTGAACTTTACGAGGTTTAAGTGTGGTCACGTTATTGGCACTATTAGTAATTAAAGTCATTATCCGATACAAAAAAGCTAACTAATGGTTGGTTCTTTCTTTTTGTTTCACCCTAGAGGTGTCAGCACTTCGACAGACGACACTCTCTAGTCTAGCTAACACGGTTAGTCTAACCGTTTTTTGTTTTAAGTTCGTCCCAGCGTTTAAATCTTCAGTCAATCTCAAAACCACAGCTATCATATTTAAACACTCTTTGAGACAATGGCAGAGGTATAACTGTGCTTACGTTACATCATAGGTGACTTTAAATCATGACTCTGAAGTAAGATTTTCAATTTTGCCAAATACAGCTAAATCTGCTTTTAAGAAGTCAATAAACTGTCTTGCTGTTCTACCAGAACGTCCATTATGACGGGTTGCCCATTGTAAGGCTTGCAATTCTAAGTCTTCAGGATCAATATTGATATTTACTGCTAAGTGTTGGACTATTTGTAAATAGGTTTTTTGATTTGGAGGTTCAAAGGTTAATGTTAGACCAAAGCGATCGCTAAAAGATAACTTCTCTTCCATTGTATCCCAACCATGGACTTCATTCTCATCCTTGGGTGCTGGTCTATCCGTGAAATATTCCCGGATTAGGTGGCGACGGTTAGAAGTAGCATATACAACCACATTTTCCGGCCTAGCAGTTAAATTTCCTTCTAAAACTACTTTCATGGATTTAAACTCATCATCATCTTCTTCAAAGGAAAGATCATCTACAAAAATAATAAATTTCTGTGGAACTCTCCGCAATTGTTCGACAATTTTGGGTAAATCTGGCAATTCTGACTTAGACACTTCTATTAAGCGCAAGTTTCTATGACTATACTCATTTAATAAAGCTTTAACCAAAGAAGACTTTCCCGAACCCCGACTACCATAAAGTAATACGTGCAGTGATCTTTCTCCTGACAATAAAAACTCTGTATTTTTTACTAAAGCATCTTTTTGCCATTCATAACCTACCAAAGTAGACAATTTCACCGAATCAGGATAGGTAATACCCACTAATTCCCCATTTTGCCAGCGAAAAGCCCGATATTGAGCAAATAAACCGGTTCCATGTTCTCGATAATATGTGGCTAAATCTTCCACCGCATCACTCCAATTTTCTAACTGGAGAATAATTGCCATAAAATCTGTCTCTGTTCCTGCTGTTTCCGGTTCTCGATACCAGACAACAGGAGAAATAGGTGAATGAGTCGCCATTTGCACCCACTCACTTAAAATAGCACTGTTGCACTCATATAAACTTTGTAATATTTGCAAATCATGTTTAACAGCCGCAAGTAAAGAAGAGGGTAATTTGCTATACTTCTGCCATCCCGCCAATTTGCTAAAAGGATTATCTGCGATGATAATTTGTTTAAGTAGATATTCTTCCCAGGTTTGTTGACTACTAGCTAAAGCTTGAAAATAACTGCCATAGGCCTGCAAACAATCTCGCCCATCCGCATCAGTATAACGAATCGTTTGTAATAAATTCAAAAAAGTTCTACCCACTTCATTGTTGAGAACAGATTGATACAGCAACAAAGAAGCTGCTTGACGTTGTAGAAATTGGACTGTTGTATGAGATGTAGTATTGGCAATCAGCATCGGTATCTTTAGGTTGCAGGTATTCAGGGGGAAAGTAGAGGAATTGGCGATCGCCTAGGGTAAAATCAGTCATGTTTTATGATACCCTTATATTCCACATCAATTATATAGTATATTAGTTCTAGTATAAAATTATTAGCTTAACATCAAAGTAAGTTAAAATACCCCAAAAATTCCCCTGATACTAAAGTGTAACTATTTATATATTAAATTATAAAGTTTTGGGTATAATAGTAAACTACTACTAATCAGATTCAGGATCAATTACTCACGGCTAGATAAGTAATATAAATCACTAATAAACGTAAGTAATCTCTGTTTCTAGCTAATATCTACTACCAATTATTTCACCCAACAGTCATCATGTCATTTCAGCAGCAAAGCTCTACTAAAGATATTGTAAAGATTTTATAGTTTCTTCCGTAGACAAACAAAGTAAAAAATAGCTAATATTGCCATTTTGGCAGGTCTTTCTGGCACAAATGGGCTATTAGTAGAGAGTAGCAATGTTTCGTAAATTTTTTACCATTAAATTAGGAACTGCTACAGCCACTTCAATCCTGACTGGGGTAATTCTTTAGCTATTTCAATAACTAGGAAATAATTCATGTTATTAACTCTATCTTCTCTAAATGTTATTCAGTATCTGCACAAAGCAGGGCTGTGTAGCCCAGAAGATGACACTGCCTATAAATCTGTATTGCCGGAAAATAGCAATAAAAATTGTAATTTACTGGTAATATTGGCAGATCATCGCCAACTGCTGATTAAACAAGATCGAAACATTAATCATAGTCAAAATTACCATGAGTTGTTTAACGAATGGTTGTTTCACCAGTTATTGCAAAAATTTCCAGTGCTTGGTAATATTGGCGCGATCGCATCATCACTGCTACAATTTGATCAAGAAAACTCTATCCTAGTGCGGAGTTATTTAAGCGAATATGCAGAACTAGGAAAATTTTATCAACACCGGAGTATTTTCCCTACAGAAATTGCCAGTGCTATTGGTACTACGTTAGCAGGGTTACATCGGGCTACCTTTAATAAACGCGAATATCGTGATTTTATGTCCACAGCACCAGCAGGACAGATTCGCTATAATTTTTACAATCCTGCCCAAGGTCTACCATCAATTAATCCAGAAATATTTGGTACAATCCCTACGGAGGCATTAGAGTTTTATCGTCTCTATCAACGTTGTGAAAGTTTAGACTCCGCCATTGCTGATTTAGCTTATGACTGGAAACCATCTTGCTTAACTCACAATGATTTACATTTAAGCAATATTTTGGTGCATTCTCGATGGGAACAGCTAGATAACTGTTTAGTAAGAGTAATTGACTGGGAAGCTTGCACTTGGGGAGACCCAGCTTTTGATTTAGGAACTCTATTAGCAAGTTATTTAAAAATTTGGCTGTCTAGTTTAATAGTAGACCCAACCTTAGAATTAGAAGAATCTCTAAATTTAGCGATGATTCCTCTAGAAGTATTACAACCTTCAATATTAGCCTTAACTCGTGCTTATCTTGGCACTTTCCCCAGAATTTTAGCATCTCATCCAGACTTCATTGTCCGAGTGGTTAAATTTGCCGGTTTGGCATTAATTCAACAAATTCAAAATCAAACTCAATGCCAAAAACACTTTGATAATAGTAGTTTATGTATGTTTAAAGTTGCCAACAATCTGTTAACCATCCCCGAAAAATCAGTATTAACTATTTTTGGCATCTCCGAATCAGAAATTTTCCAATCCGTATCCAGTTTACAAGAAATTCCCCAACCACGGCAAGAACAACAACTAGTTCCCCTATTTTACCATAAAACCCGTCTACGTGGTTGTTAGTCACAAGTAGGCAAGAGTGAAGAAATTTTCAGCATTTTTCCTTTTTTTACACACAAAATATCAATTAAAATCTATACATATAGCCAGTTTTTCCACTGACTCCTGACCAGGTGAATTCTGCTGTATATTCGTCGAAAGTTTGAGGTGCAAAATAAACTCATGTTAGATGATTCTACCAATCAAATCCTAGATTCATTATTTGATATTGCCAACAATATCCAAATCGAACCTAATTTTTGTATTTACCATCCCCATTATCAGCCTTTTACCTTACCCCCTAATATAGCAAGTAGGTTTCAACAAAATCCACCGTCTTTAAAACATAAATATTTGAATATACTTTTGAGAAACTTTCTCTACGGTATCTATTACAATGGTTCACTAAAAACAGTTTTAGCGGCAAATAATCACCGTTCATCCCATCTGAATTTAATCGAAAATAATAGCTTAGGTCTAGATCAGGATTTTTATGAACAACTACATCATCACAATCATGGTACAGGACATTATGAACCAAATTGGCAAATTTTGAGAATCGAACCTGATGGTAGTATGGCTGTACGCAAGCATGATCTAACATTATATATTGAACCGGAATGCCATCTACAACCCCAGACAAGGCTGCCTAAAGTGGGGGAATTAATATCAATATGGATGCCTAAAAATCGCGTGCAAAATGGCTGTTATGTCGCAGTTAGTAATTTAACTATGGAAAACGTAAACTCAGAAAATACAGATTTAGAATGGGGAAGAATTTACTTTAATGTCCAATCTTCAGGGGCAATTGTACTCATGAATAGCTTAACACAGGCGCTAAATAATCAGGCGATCGCTTTTAATTTTCAAGCACTTTACAATCCCGCCGCATATCAGCGTTATGATGCCTGTATTCTAGATTTTCAGAGTCAAAATTACCCCGCAATTCGCAATATACTCCAACCTATTTACCAGCAAAATCAAGCTTATTTTCAGTCAGAAATTCCCCTATTTACTAAATACCTCGCCCCAGGATTAGGATTAGCAGAAGAACCAAAACAAAAATTCTTCCATCAAGAAAGTTTTGGCATGAATCGTTGTCAAATTGTTGCCAATGCCTTATTAGAAGCATGGGAAAAGCGTAAAAATGCCTTTGAGGAAAGAATAGAAATTATCTATCAACACTTTGCACAACATTTAATTGACTTGCACCATCCTTATCTTAATCCCACCTCTGAAGATATTTATCAACCCTTGAGTTGATTTTCTAGAAAAAATTCCCCATTCCCTATTCCCTAAACCTCAGTCTCCAAAACTTTAAATGAACCCTTGGTTTGTTCCATAGAAGTTAAATATTCCTTCTCGTATTCTTCAAACCGTACCATATTTTCATGGTGCAATGGTACAGTCCAAATCGCCTTGGGAATATTAGCGATCGCCTGACGCTTGTGCGCTTTAGCATGGAGCGCGATTAAACAGCCCGTCTTTTGCAGATCTTCCCTCACCCAATCGCAAGTATAACGGATCGTATCAGGGAAGATGCGGTGAGTAATCAGCCATCCTACCACCTCTCCTTGGTAACGTAACCCAAAACTCGTTAAAGCTTCCATACCTTCCTCATGGATAAAAGGAACTAATTCTTGAGGAATCCAAGGATCTGTCTTTTGCTGTTCCTCAATAGTCATTCGTTCCTCATTAGTTAGTTCGCACCAAGGGAAAATAGTAAACGACGGCGGCATATTTTCATACATTTTCAGCCAGGGTGCGTCTAAAACACGGCGATCGCTCTTACAAATTAACATTCGTGGCGTAGGTGAAGACCAACCGGATTTTTCCAGAAGCTTTTCCAAAGCCGGCGTTGTAGCTTTTCCCGTCATATACACCATATTCAAAAGCTCACAACCTCTTTTCACCAAAACCTCCTCTAAAAAGTTAAGGAGGGCTGTACCAACACCAGTATTACGACGTTCAGCACCGACATATAAAGATAGCACTTCCGCCGAAACTCCATCTGGTTGGATTTGGGCAAGTGCCAATCCCATAGGCTGACCTAAATCAGTAATCCCAACTGCCACCGTCATTCCTTCCTGGTCTAAAGTTTGCAGTCGAGGTCGGAAAAGAGGAAAAGTCATCTTTTCATAAACCTTTGCCGTTGAACTATCCAGAATCTCTAATGAATACATGAGTTTATGTTTAGAAAAGTTAAGTAATCCTGGGACTTTTACCCATATTATATGAAAGTACAAATTAATGTCATCAGTCTCAAACCCTTATCAATACTCAGTTTTCACCTATATTCAAACCTGAGATAAATAAACTCCTGAACTTTCCTGAACTTTCCTGAACTTTTCTGACTAGCTATTTCCAAATTTCTGTATTAAATTAAAAAAAACAAATACCAGCATTCATCCTCACAGATGAAACAAATCTTTAGCTGGTATTACTTAACCTCAATTTACAGGGTAAAAAACCATGACTCAAGCAGAATCAAATCACTCTGATAGTGAATTAGAATTTCTTGATGAACAGCTAAAAGCTAGACTGGGTATTCAGTCAACCTTAATTGCTAAAGCTTGGACAGATGAAGAATTTAAGCAAGAATTACTCAGCAATCCCAAAGGTGTGATCGAAAGAGAATTAGGTACAGAACTTGCTGACAATATCCAAATTCAAATATTAGAAGAAACACCCTCCACATTCTACCTATCTATCCCCGTCAAGCCCGCGATCGGTGTTGAAGGTGAACTCTCTGATGAAGAACTAGAAGCCGTTGCTGGTGGAAAAGGAGGGAAATTAATCAGGAGTCTTTTTGGTGGCGTTAAGGGTTGTTTAGGACTCTAATCCCTCATCTTTTACATTACCAATTGTTAGTTTGAAAGTGATGAGAGAGTATAATCTCCGCCAATAACTCTCTCATTTTTATCAAATCCTTTGTTGGAAAATCACCCTTTAATTAATAGGAACAAAAACCATGACTCAAGCAGGATCACAACCCTCTGATAGTGAATTAGAATTTCTTGATGAACAGCTAAAAGCTAGACTGGGTATTCAGTCAACCTTAATTGCTAAAGCTTGGACAGATGAAGAATTTAAGCAAGAATTACTCAGCAATCCCAAAGGTGTGATCGAACGGGAATTAGGTACAGAACTTGCTGACAATATCCAAATTCAAATATTAGAAGAAACACCCTCCACATTCTACCTATCTATCCCCGTGAAGCCCGCTATCGGTGTTGAAGGAGAACTATCTGATGAGGAACTAGAAGCCGTTGCTGGCGGCTTTCGCAAACCACCATCAAGAACTCTTGGGATTGTTTGTCGGCGCTACTAGAGTAGATTAAGTAATGTAAAAAAAAGGGCTGCTTTGGTAGTGAGGACTCCTCAAATGAGGAATTTATTCCTCACTACAAACTTTGAATTATTCAGTCCGTTCTACTTATTAAGTCTTAAATGGCTATATCCAGTCTAGGAG
>JBJTTJ010000180.1:0-16291 GCA_046080125.1 Cuspidothrix sp. | reverse complement strand
TAGTGGAACCAGCCAGCAAACAGCATGAGGGCAGCCATGACCAAACCGCCGATCGCGGTGCAGTAGAGCTGATAGCTGTCGGTAAAGCCAGCGGCCCGCCAGAGATAGAACAATCCGGAGGTGATCTGAATACCGTGGAAGCCTCCCCCCATATCGCCATTCAAAATGCCTTGACCAACGATTGGCCAAACCACCTGAGCACTAGACTTAATGTGAGTAGGATCGGCTAACCATCCTTCATAATTAGAAAATTTCGCACCGTGGAAATACATTCCACTCAACCAGACGAAAACCACTGCTAGGTGTCCAAAGTGGGCACTAAAGATCTTTCGGGAAACATCTTCTAGATCGCTCGTCTGGCTATCAAAATCATGAGCATTCGCGTGAAGGTTCCAAATCCAAGTGGTGGTTTTGGGGCCTCTGGATAATGATCTGTCGAAATGTCCTGGCTTGGCCCATTTTTCAAATGAGGTAGGAACCGGGTCATTGTCAACAATCACTCTTGCTTTTTTTTCCTCTCGCTCCGGAGGACTAATCGTCATTCGACCTCCTCTCTATAAGGAATGGGGACTCATGAATACCACCTGGAGTTACTGAACCGCAGTTTTCAGATTTCTCGGATAACAGCGTTGAACTTGCCGTGTGGAAAATAAAAGTTGTTTCTGTTGAATTATAGAGTGTGAACTTGCATATTGTTAGACACATTTTAACAATAATTTAAAATCGCCCAATTTACTGTCTGATCTTGCTTGCAATTTCCTACCTATTGTCCAAAAGTCAATAGATTCTTCATTTAATTTACAAAGAACAACAATTCGTAAAACTTATAGTTAATACCTAAAGTAGCTCAAAGTCTTTCAAAATCGTTATTTTTTGCTAATTTTACCTCCCTAGACACAAATTATTAAACTAAATTTAGGTCAAAAAAAATACCTAATTTTTATTTTAATTGCCGAAAAATCAGTATATTTATAACTTTCAGAGCAGTTTGGGGGTAGATTTATGTTTTTAGTCCCTAGTATTTGGGTGCTAATTTGCCGGAAAATTATCTCGTGAATTGTTAAAAACTATTACAAAATAAAAACATGAATACTAACTGTAGAAATTTTTTTCAGCGGCTTTCTCTCTGCAAATTCCCTATTATTAGATTAGTAGTTGCGTTAAGTCTAAGTATAAGCTTGATTGGATGCGTCGAAGCAGCAACTAGCAAAGAAATATCTATTAATCCCTTTGTCAAATCTCTACCGGCTACGGAAATTTCTGGTGCGTTTTCAGAAACTGCACCACCAGATGTAATTCAAGCACTGCGTCCTAGTTTGGAAGCATATCAACCCCAAGTCACTATTCTCAGTCCCCAACCAGATGAAGTTATACAAGACAATACAGTTACAGTGAGATTACAAGTTCAGGACTTACCCATATTTAAAGACCCAAAATGGCAGTTAGGACCCCATTTACACCTAATCTTAGACAATCAACCCTATCAAGCTGTCTATGACTTAAATCAGCCGTTGGTGTTCTCAGACCTAACCCCAGGTACCCATACTATCCGGGTTTTTGCTTCTCGTCCTTGGCATGAAAGTTTTAAAAATGAAGGTGCTTATGTCCAAACCACATTTCATCTGTTGACAAAAACAGATGAAAATAACCCTGACCCTAAACTACCCTTACTTACCTACAGTCGTCCTAATGGTACTTATGGTGCAGAACCAATTATGTTAGATTTTTACCTAACTAACGCACCATTACATAGTGTCGCTGATACTAATCCAGAAGATACCGTAAGCAATTGGCGTATTCGTAGCACAGTTAATGGTGAAAGCTTTATTCTAGATCGTTGGCTGCCTATTTATCTCAAAGGGTTTAAACCTGGCAAAACCTGGATAAAATTGGAATTTCTGGATAACCAAGGGCAACCGGTCAAAAATGCCTTTAATACAACCATCAGATTAATCAATTATCAGCCCAATGGCCAAGATACTTTGTCAAAAATTGTCAGAGGAGAATTGACGGCGGATCAAGTGCGCGGTATTGTAGATCAAAATTATACATCTAAAATTCCCGTTACAGAAGCAACTCCCAAAATTGAAGTTACACCTGCACCGAAAGTAGAAACACAACCTGTTGCTGAACCTTCACCAATCCCCCAACTTGAAGTTACACCTGCACCGAAAGCAGAAATACAACCCGTTGCCGAACCTTCACCAATCCCCCAAATTGAATTAACGGAAACAAAGGAATCAAAGACAACTTTACCTAACCAATCTCAAATTCAACAGTAATGTAATACTGAGCCTGAAAATAACAATATTGTATGGGTTTAGCAGTGCTAAACCCTTAGAATATATAAGGATTTGAGGACTGTATGATTGTTTGTCAGACGAGTTTTTTGTGCATAATTTTAGTTAAGTTAATTCAGGTAAATTTAAGCAGCAGCTAAAACTAGATTATTTAGTTGTAATTCAGATTGTTGAAATACAAAATTAACAGCACTGAATAATTTATCTAGTTCATAAATAGTAAATGGAGTCATGTTTTTGGTAAATTTGTCATTTTCTAATTTACCAAATTGCCATGTTGCACCATTAGAAACAATACCAAAAATAATGATTTGATATTCTCCATTTAATCTTTGAGAAGCAATCATTTCCGCCAAACATTGCGCCCAACCTGTTTCAAAATTGTCTTGTTTGGCTTCTACTAAAATAAAGTATGGTTTATCAAAAACGATTTTACCTAAAGGGGAACGTTTAGCTAAAATATATTCGGGAAATCCTGATAATTTTTCATCATAGTTTAATGATTGATGACTCCATAAAACAAAATGTTGGCGGTAAGTTTTCCAAATTTCTTTGAGGACGGGATAAATGAGATTTTCACAGATGGCAAATTCTGAGTTATCCACAACAGCATCCCGCATCATCAGTTCTAAATCTTCGCGGAAATAGTCAGATATATTAAAAGCAATTTCGCTGATAAAATTAATTTCGGTGTAGGTAATTTGAAATGCTTTGAGGACTTCACCGATAGTTTTGTAATTACTGAAAGCCATGTTTACCTCTTTAAGTATTTGCTGAACTAGCAGTTATCGAATTTAGTGGGGATATTTTCTGTTAAATATGTAACAAATGATTGAGTCCATTTTTGCTTAGATTCTTTACCATCTTTATAGCTGGGTTGTTAATTTATCCGTGATTTCTAGACGGTTTTTGAATGTGTCAAACGTATAATTATACCACTTAATTATTAATTGGGACGGAGACAACTAAATATATCCTCAACAGATATTTCCCATTCTCGTAAAGAGTTTAACACAGGTAAAATATCTTGATTTTGCTTAATTTCTGGTAATTGATTAGGTAAAAAAGATCTAGTCTAGGAGAGCCAATATAATTAGACTGTAAACTGTGGTAATAGTTCCGATAATCCTTGAACTAATCTATTTTGTGCATATTCTTCTAATGTTGTAGCACTAATATTAGCAGGACGCATTTGAGCATGGGCAATATCATTAGAACGTGATAATGCTTGAATGCGATCGCCAAAAATTCTCAGTTTAATTGGTCTAATTTCTGATTTTTTCTGTTTACCACTACGGTAAAAATCTTGTTGAATTGTACTCAATAAATTTCCTAATTCTACAGATGAACCTGTACTTAAAAATTTATCAGTAGCGGTTAACCAATCTAATAATTTAATGGCAGGAGTTAAATCAAAAATAGGTGGTTTTTCTCGGTTTGCTTCAAATGCACCATAATAAACTCCTACAATTTCCACATTTCTAGCTTTTTGTAAAAATGCTGCTGCTAATAATACTAAAAGAGGAATGGAACGAAAAGCATGAGTAATATCAAATAAAACTTTGGCATTAGGTTGAACAGAATTAACAACTGCATCAAATATTTCCCATACTTCCGTTTCTACTTTTCCTGAAGAAATGAGAACATCTGTAGTTTTAAAGCGATCGCCTAATGTTTCTTGTAAAGTATGCCAATGTGCTTCTTTTGCTTCTTTTGTCACTAATACTGTTACTTGATCTGGTTGAAAAAATTCACATAAAGCATGGGCAACATAACGAGTTTCTAACTGTTTTTCTTGCCAAGTATAGCAAGTTTTTTCATATCTACCTGTTCCTAATACGGTTAAAAGTTGCATTTTTATCTCCTTGTAATTTTCTTGTAGGGGTAAGTCATCAATTATTAGTTTCAACTTGTTTTATCTGTTGGTTTCCAGACCCGCCCAGAAATGAATTTCAGGGCTAATAGCTAAAGTTTACTAAAGTAAACTAAATATCTCTGAGTCTTTTTAGTCATCTTTAGATGACTTTGGTTATGAGACTGGGAATTGATTCTCAGTCGGGATGTTGGTTTTATATTAAGTTGACACTAACGTTCATGAAATACCTCCTCTTGTAATATTTTGTGTAAATCCTAAAAACCTGTAATTAACCTATTAAGAAATCAATCTACCTAAGCGTTCGCGTAGTTCTTTTGTTGCTTGTTCTAAATGTTCTGGCATATAACCTGTAGTTTCCACAGAAACAGCAATATGTTTTTGTTCACTCTCATGTAAGTGAATCCAAAATACATAACGACCATCACCAGTTTTTCCTCTAGCTACTTTCACTCCATTTTTAGGAGCAGAAAACGCATTTTGATCAAACCTTACATACTCAACCCAAGGAATATCTTGCAGCATTTTTTCAACTTTTTTCCATGTTCTTGGTCTATGATGTCCATAGGAATCATTTTGAACTCTGATAATTTGTGACCTATTTAAACCAGATTCAGGTAAATTAGCAGGTTTTATTAATACTTGAGGTTCAGCAGTATCAGATAAATATGGTAAATAAATAAGAGCTTTATACTGTTCATGAACATAGCACACAGGAATTTTAAAGGTATTACCTATTAGTGCCATAATCATTGTTTGGGCTTTAAAACCTCCTGTTGCGGCTAAAGTAATATTTCCTTTTGATTGTGTAATCAAATCTTTCAGAAGTACCGCCATTTTTTCTAGTGCTGAAGCTGACTCATCTAAATCATAATTAATTCCTGGGATTGGATGTAATGAAACATCTTTTTGATGATGAATATTTTCTAGATATTCCTTTAAAACTTCTGCACATTCTAAACCAGATGGAGTATCTGAATGTAGTAATAAAATTTCATCATTAAAAGTAGGATTGAGTCGCCATATTGTATTTGTTTCAGCACTGATAAATTCTGGATCTATTTCACTCATCCATTCAAGAGCTATTTTACGATCACCTATGTTTTTCTGTCCAACCCAAGGACGTTTTTTTTCTAAGTTCTCATCTCGATTTGTCAGAAGTGAAGTTCCTACAGTCATTATCATAGTTTCCATAATCTTTTTATTCCTCAAATTTTTAGTTTTTAACTATCGTCTGTCCCATTCCCAACCGTGTCTTAATTCCCGTACCAGCAAACCGCGCATATTGAACTAACAAATTAGCCACATTTGCTAATAAAGGATCAGCACGTTGGAAAACCTGTAACTTGACATCACCAACAAATCCATTAACAAAACCCTTATGTAATTGATAAGTTCGTGTTTGAATTTTGTGATGTTTAAGTAATATTGCATTATTCAAATAAGCAATTAATTCATCACCTCCTAAATAAACAGGTGCAAAATTGTTCCACTTTTCTAACCAACTATGAAACATTAATGTAGGAACAGGTAAGCATAATTTTGAATTACCTTGAGAGAATGCCGTAGGAGTGATAAATTGTAAGTGATAATTTCTGATAGCTTCTGGTTCATTTCCCACTAAGTTTGTATATAATTCCTCATAACTGGTAATTTCATCTTCTCGATTAATAATGTTAAATTTTGCTCCTAAAAATTCTAATGAATCACTAAAATCAACATCAGCAATTGCTTTAGCAGAAGTTTCATTTAATCCTGATAGGGATAATTGATAAAATTCTTCAGGATGGAAGGTAATAAAATCTCTTGATGTTAAATAATCTCCTGTAATTCCTGAGTAGGAAACTGAAGGAATTATTTCCGATCCTATTTCTAATTTGAGTTTTTGATGTATTTGTTTGATTAATTCTAACCCGTAAGGACGGGGTAAAATTGTTGATGTGGGTACAGTTAAGGTAAATGTAGTATTGATTAGCATTTTGCTTATAAAATATTATTTTATGATTTTTATGATAAATTCTTAAACTTAACCCACCCTGGTACAAGTTTAATTTCCCCATCAGAAGTAACAATAGTTCTCCGCGATTTTGGAGCTTCAAAACCAGGTGCTTTCAAACCACAAATATCCCTTAATTTTTCTCTCAATTCATCATCAAAACATAACCCTACCGTTGTTCCCGTCATCCCACTACCCCAACCTAATCGCATTCCATAAGGACATTTTTCCGGTTCATAAAAATCCCCAATATTACTAAAATCTAAATTCCTACCAGATGCTCTAGGATTATTTTCTATTGCATTCCAATAATCATGTTCATAATCCCATTGTTCTTGTGCAAATTCTTGGCATATTTGTAATAATTCATCAATGTTATTAAATGGTAATTTCATTCCCTGTTTATGTTTAAACCAACTCAACATTTCCTTATCCAATGTGATAGTAAATTCTGTTTTTACATTCCTGACCATTTCCACATAAAGCGAGGCTTTATATTTTGCTTTATAATCATCAAATCTACTAGAAACTATCACTTCTACCACTACTGGAAAATTCATAGGAACTGGTTTACCTGTTTTTCCAGTCACTTCTTTTTTAATTAATGATTCTGAATCACTAACTTTTAAACAGCGCAGAATATCTGTATTTTGACTATTACTAGTATTACTAGTAAATGTTTTACCTTGATAAATTAAGGAAAAGTCAGAAAATAAACTATCCATAATTTTATCATCAGCAAATGTTTGATTACGTTTACTACTTAATTCTCCTAATCTTGCTTTAAGTTGTTTTTCAATTTCACTAACTCTGCTAGTTTGGGGAACTTTATATTTATCTGGATTTTTTAATAAATGATAAAGTATTGCGGTTTTTATTGCTCCTTTAATAGATGAACCAGGGATAAATAAATATCCCATACCATTACGAATCATTGGACGTAAATCTGTAACTCGCTCTGCTAATTTCTGACTAATTGCATTTTCAGGAAAAATGGGATTTTCATTTGTATCTTTTGCATTCCACCATTTATCACCAAATGCTTGTTCTAAAAGTTTGGTGATATTTTGATTATTTTCAATTGCTTGAATATAATCATTTAAAAAACTTCCTCCTTTTTTTAATAATTCTTTAGCTAATGCTTCCTGATTAGGAATATAAACTTTCTTTGCAGTTTGTACATATTCAAAGGGATTTAACCTAGATACAGATGAACCAATATGTAAAATAGGACTGGTTAACTGTATTTTTCTAGTTTCATAAAAGTCAGGTTTTTTTAATGCTAATTCATCAACAACTGTCATTATCTTTTTCCTCTTTGGTGTTAATTTGTAGGGTTAAACTAATTCCACTTCGGTAAATTTGATGTCTTGTAAATTCTTTAGGAGTCACATTTACCAGTTTTCCAGGAAGTGCAGAATTAAATACAGAACCTTCGCTAAACATCCGCACCATTTGACGACGAATTTGGCTTTCTACTATCCATCCTCCTCTTTCTTGAATTTCATAACTGGAATTTTCGAGAAAGTTTGATGATATCTCAGAATCCCAAAATAAACTCATTAAAGTGTGAAATTTACCGTTTTCAAATTTAACAACTTCTTGCCAAATTTTTGGTAATTCTGACCATTTAGCAGTAAATTTTCCCGCACCACTAGAACGTTCTCCTCCTATTCCTTCTTCCCCTAAAAGATGTAAAGCTGCTTGCAATTTATCAGCTAATTTTTCACCTTCTGAAGAAAGTTCTAAGAGGAAATATAATCCTGCGGGGTTATCACCAGTACCAAAGTGAACAAAGCCTGTATGATAAAGATTGGTAGCTGTGGTAACTCTATCAATTCCTATTTTTGGAAGTTGATGAGTTTTACAGGCTTTTTTATAATTAAACGTTTCCGCTTCTGCTAGTTTTCCTTCTGGTTTATCTTCACGATAATTTTCTAATTCCTGTTTATCTTCCTCTGTAAATCCTGTTCCCTGATACCATCTTTGCCAAATTCCTAAGGGTAAATAATTTAGCTTTTTGTAGGTTTTAAAAAATGCTAAATCATCTTTTGGATAGTTAATAGGAAATTTTAGGGGACGGGGAAGATAATAAATAGTATTTTCAGAATTTCCAATTTGATCTTTTCCCACTTCTCGATAAATAAAAGTGGAACTAATTCTCAATGGTGGAATTAGTTTAGGATGTTCTTTAGTAGGAAATAGCTGTAATAATTCCTCTACTGCATCTTTGCCAAACATCCTAGCATAGTTACTAATCCATGCACTAAATAGGGAGTCAGAACGAACGCGATCGCTCGTTTCTTCCATTCCTATTCCTACCTCTCCAAAATGCGCTGGATTGTTACGAAAATTGAGTTTAACTAATTTCCAAACACTCATAATTAATTCCCTGGTAATAATGGTTGAATGTACTCGCGCAGGGTTCTGAACTTATCTAAAAGTTCTTGAGTGTTATGAATAGTATTTAATGGTTGAATTGCTGCTAATCCTTCTGGGTGTTTTATTCTCTGCAAATATGAATTTTTACTACAGTAGGAAAACTTGAAGTTCTCAAAAGTTACTTTTCCATATCCTCTTGAACCATTTCCACCTAGTGCATCATCTTCTAAAAATGCCAGAGCGATCGCTATATTTTCTAAATCTTTTACAGCTTGTTCTGCATTTTCTACCGTGTAAACTAACTCAAAATTAAACTTTGAACCAGCAGGAACTCTTTCTAGTTGTCGAGGATTTGCTGCTGCTGTAACCCTATCAATATTATTTTCAAATTTCCATTCTGTCATAAACAAACCAGTATCAACTTGTTTTAATTGCGTTGCGGAATCTGGATGTAAATGACTGTCTCTAATGATTAAACGACTCGTTGCATTTCTACCACTTATTCCATCAACAATTTTTACACAATTTTCACCTTCAATTATTTTTGTAGGATTTTTCTCTGAAAATAGTCCTTCCTTTTTAGCACTTTCTATTGGTATCCAAAGATTAGTACCTTTGGATGGACCACCTGTAGAACCAAATAAACGACTTATTTGGCAAGTTCTCGCACCTTCATAACGAATAAAACGATCTCTTTCTACTTCGGTAAAACCATCAACTAAATCATCACTTTCATAACGTCGAGTATCACGACTACCAGAACGATTTAGAGGTTTATTTAATAACCGTTCTAATGTTGCTCTTAATTTACCTTTAATTGATGATCCAGGTAAATATGGATATTTAGTTAAAGGATCTCTAATTACTGGTTTATCCAATCCACCAATATCTAAATTTTCACCACCACCACCAATATGTAAACCTGTTTTTGCAGTTAATTGACAAGTGAGAGTAATTTTTCCTAATAAGGGAGTTTGTTCATAAGATACTGCCATGATTATTTTCCTCCTTCTGCTTTGTGATAAGCAATAATTGATTCTAAAAACTGTACTAAACGCTCAAAATCTTCTGTACTGTGAACTTTATCAATAGCAACTGACATCACATCACTTAATGGTTTTGCTGCTTTTTGTCTAGCTGCTGCATAGGCTAATTTTGGTTGTAGTAAAACTACCTCTGTTTCTATTGCAGAAAATTCTCCTTTTTCAGCTAATTCAGCCTTTAAACGATTAACAGCATCAAGAAATTTACGCACTTGATTAGTTTCTAATCTTTGGTTTTTGAGATATGGTCCAAATTCTTTAGCGTGATTCACTAACTCTCTAATTGGATAGTCTCTGAGATTCTTTAAACCATTAACTTTGGTAGTGATTGTGAGAGGTATATTACTATCTGGCATATTGTTTTAAGATCCACGATTTAATAATTCAATCCAAGTAGCTATAGCGCGAAAATATGGCGCATTATAAGGACTTTTTAAAGAAGTCCGAAAATCATCATTATTTAATACTTCTCTCGGTAATCTCGCCAAAGTATAAGCTATCTTTGGTAAATGCAAATAATAGCGAGTTGCTAAAGCCTCCTCTGATTTTTTATCTTCTTTAAACTTTTCTAAAGCCTGTTCTTGAATTTGTGCAGTTATCGACAAGTTACGCACAAAATTATGAGAGTAATTAACTTCAATATTTTTCGGTGATAATATCTCCACAAATGGCAGGATACCTAAAAACTTGGGCTTACTTTCTGAAGATAAATATTTCTTAATATCACTATCAAGATGCCCACTATTTATATCTTCTATTCCCAGCCATTCATACCATTTGAAAACTTGACCAAATAAACCTAAACTATTTCTACCATTTCCTTTAGCTGCATCTTCAGCATGACCAGAAGATTTTGCAGCTTGATAAAGAGGGAATTTAGGTATATCAATACTGATTCCACCTGATAGGGTAATATCTGGATTGTATCCTGTATAAGATCGAAAACATTGATAAACATCAAAACCGAAATTTACTGCTTCATTCCATGCACCACTAATAAATAAATCATCACCCCCAGCATATATAAATAGTATATTATATTCCTCATTTTTTGGCAATAATTGTTTAAAATTTTCAGGAATATTTCCGGTTCTTTTCTTTGCCAAACTATTCAGATAAACCTTAAAGAAATAGCTCATTTGTCTTGAAAGTCCTGCTAATCTAGGCAATGTTTGATTTTCACCTAAACCTTTAGCAAATATTTGTCCAAGTTTATCTACATCCATTCTTAAAGATGCAACTCTTTTAATTCCTTGGGCTTTTTCTGCCATTTCTTCAGCACGTAAAAATCCTGTTTGATTTTCCTTTTCCTTGCCATAATTACCTAATAACAAGGGATAAACATTTTTATTTTTAAAGTGCTTGAATTGATAATGTTCTAATGTCCAATCATTGACTAATAGAACTGTATCCGCACTAGAATCTATTTGTTTCCAATTCTCAAGAAGATGATAGTAAATATCTCCAGAGAATGACAGCGTATGTAATGCTTCGGATATCTTTGGTTGTTTCGATCTCACAATAGCATTAACTTTAAATAATTGTCCTCCTAATTCAAACATACTTCGGCAATTTGGACAAGCTAAAACTGAATCTGGTTCATGTTCATTGAGAAGTTTTAACTTATCTGATTCTATATCATCACGGTAACACACGCGACAAGGTTGATGGCTATAACGCGGTTTGATCAAATCAAAATCACTAATTTGAGTAGAAAATTTCTGAGATTTATGTTTAGCTAAATTTTTGGTTGCGTTTGACCAATGTTCTGCAAATTTAGAGGTGTTATCTTCTGTTTTAGCTTCTGGTTTAAGATCATCTTTAGGAAAACATAAACAATCTAAAGCTAGAAAAATTTTACCTTCAAATTCCTTCAATAACCATTTATTAAAATCTTGACTAACTTTTTGAATTAGTTGCTTAATTTCTGGTTTTCCTGATGCCAAAATATATAAATTCCCACCACCTGCATAAATTACATTAGTCCGAGGAAGTTCTAATTCATCTAGTAATTGTTGTACTATTTCTTCAGTAACTAATTCTAAATAAAAACTCCTCGCTCTTAATGATTTTAATGCACCATCAGAAGATATAGTATAAATGAACTTTTGAATCCCTGATAAGTCACCGGCAATTAAACTAATTTCTTCAGTAGGATTGTCAATTAAAGCTGTTGCAACTGCGGCTGTGGTTCTTGCTATGTCTATCAAAGCAACATTAGATTCCCCAAAGCTAAGACATGAACCAAATTTTTCTAAAATCAACATCAATAAAGACAAGTTTTTCCAGTTATCTTTGAGAACAGGTAAAACTTCATTTTTAATCTTTTGTTTAAAAGATTCTTTGTGTTCTGTGTTGGGTTCATTATCTAATGGATAAGGAATTTTAGGATATTCTTCATTATCATTTTCAATTGCTATTAATGGATGAAAATGTTTCTTATTTGGATCTTGTCCTTTTCCATCAGGTAACTTTACACTGTCAAATAATAAACGTAATAGGTCAGCTTCTGCATTTTCTTTCCAGCCTATAATATGCTTGGCTTTATCAATTGCATTTTGTTCTTTCTGATCAAGAGATGGAAATTCAAAATCTAACTGAATATTATTATCAGACCATTTAGCTAAAATTGCGATCGCTTGTTGAACAACCTGTAATGCAACCTGAGAACTTATCACCATAAAAACTTTTCTCCCTACAACTTCAAACTAACCCCACCAAAACCCTAGCTAAAGTCTGAATCATCGGACGCTGGGATAGGTCTTCACCTCGCTGTAAACGATGAACTTTACCTGTAAGTATATCTCCTTCTTGCCCAATATAATCACTAGAAATGTTACAATCGCTGTAAATAATTGCTACAACTTGTAAACTCAATTCGTTACATAACTCTTGCCAAGGTACAATCTCACTTTCATTCTTCACTAGAATTACCGCATGAGTAGCTGCACTCATAATCAAACGATTAGCATGAGAAATTTTACCCCCGACATCAAACACAAATATTGGCGTATTTATCCCCCTAACCTCCTGTGCTTTGCGTTCTGCAAACTCTGGTGTAAATCCCGCTTTATATTCTGCTTTTAACTTGTTAGCTAAATCTGCGTCCCGTCGTGCAGTTTCCCCAAACCATGAACCATCCCCATCTGGACACCCGGAAAATACATAGGATTCTGGTGCGTTGGGAATCTCTAATAATGCTTGTTTTAAACCATCTCGAAAGCAGGTCTTCCCCGTATTAGCAAATCCACAAATCACTAATTTAATACTTGATTTTTGTGGACGTACCACATCCAAAATATCCCCGACTTGATAATCAGGATGTTTGCTAATGGTGACTACGTACCTATCCAGTCCCTTGTCGCCAATTTTGGGGTCAAAAAGAGCGATCGCATCATACAATGTAGATAACTTATCAGCTAAAACCTGACTCACCAGTACCGATGTCCGACCGTTGATTTTAATCAGCGAACCCCCCGGTAATTCACCAGAAACAATCATTTGATTCAATTTGGTAGCTGCATCACGGACAATTTCATCACCTGTGGTCAAGGTACTGCCAAATCCTACCCTTAAAACATCACCGTCTAAACTGATATGGTAAATACTCATTAAATGGAACTAGATTAGAAAATAATTAACACAAGACTCAGGTAATTTCCCTAACCAAAACCTCAATCAATTAAGTCTCCCAGTTTATACGCCGGGTTGTGTGTGATGCAGATCACGTATTTACTTAGTTTTGGATCATAAAAACCAATAGCTCCGTAAATATGCGCTAACTTATGCGCCAGCACAAAAGCTACAGGAATAGATACAAGTCCATTAATCCTAAGCAGGTGTCCTCCAGTAAGTTCTTGTGACCGTGCCATTTGCTCTAATTTTGCAGCAGCATCTTTCACAATTTGGTCATTTTGGGACGGTTCACCAAAGCTTACCCGCAAAATATCGTCTTTGAACTCGATGTTGTAAGTAGTCATTGCCTTGTTTAATGAGCAACTATCACATCATACATGGCATTGGAAGCAGCCTATTCCAGATTAGTCTATGCTGAATTAATACCGAAAACCTTAAACAAGTAGTGTCTGAGCAAATTTTTTCTGATATTCCCCAAGTGGAACTGCTGCAATGGTTAGCACGGGGTTCTCTCAAACAAAACCTATCCCGTTCTATTCGTTTGTGGGTATGGTTGCGTTCTTTGTACGGAGAAGACCAGGAGCGTTTACTATTACAAGATGGTTTTACTTTAGCAGACTGGCGAGATACTTTTTTTACTGCCACCCATCCTAAAGGTGAAGCAATACCTAAACACCATGATCCTCTCTGTAACTGCACTAAAACCACTGCGGTTTGGTTATTTAATGAAGACACGGGAATTTCTGAATTAGAATGGAAGCGATCGCTAATTTCTCATCTAGGCATTTCTCAATCATCAAACAATATACCACCAATTTCACCCACAAAAAATATTAACATTATTCAATCTGTAGATGACTTAGAAAAATTACTCCAACAGCGTTTATTTGTCATTACTCGGCGTTCCCTACAAGCAGATTTAACACTATTAGCAAAATTAGGCTGGTTAGAATACAATGGTGAAAAATATTATCATGTTCAAAAATTACCCTCTCGTGCTATCACTCATAAAATCAACGGTGCAAATCTAGACTTTCTCAATCAAGAAGATTTAGCCGATATTGCCCGCAATCTTTCTCAGAAAATAGCAGGTGTGCAACGATTTTTCTTGAAGCTTGATTACGTTGTTACTGCTAATGATGAAGTCGAAGATTGGCTATATGAATTAAAACAAATATGGCAACAAACTCCAGTTTCACCTATTCAACTAATTTACAATAGTGCCAGATTAGGAAAAGATGTAGAATGTTTTGTTTATCCTGTCTGTGTTTATTATGTTCAACGTGCAGTATATCTTTGTGGTTTTGGTCAAAGTCCTGACCGTAAAACTGATTGGTATAATTTTCGTTTAGATAGAATCCAAGATATTATAGCAATTGATTGGAACAATCCACAAATTCCCTCTATATTGCAACAACGTTACCATCAACGAGATTTACCAAATCCTGAAGAAATAGAATTGCAAATGTCTAAAGCTTGGGGGTTTGATTTTTACTTACCATCTCGAATTATGTTATTACGATTTGAGCGAGATTATCATCATAGATATATTCAAAACACATTTCGCCATGATACCTTTGAACTTATTTCTCACCCTAAAGCTAAAAGCCTGATTCGTCAACATACACCAGAACAGGAGGAACAACAAACCTTAATTAAACTTCTAGATTCTCGTTCACACAATGATGCTTATTACAAAGTTAATTACCGTCATGGTGATAATAATGTTATCATGAGATTACGGGCATGGCGACCAAAGTTAGAAGTAATTATGCCCTATGATTTACGTCAAAGAATTGCGACTGATATTACTAAAGAAATCCGATTTTATCAAGATCTAATTAATTTATGAATCAACAAAATTAACGCCTATTAACTACAAAATTCACAGAATGTATATTACTGATGTCTATCAGTATCACGATTGCTACTTTAATTTAGGCATCTAGTAAAAATTACTGTAGGGATAATTTATGAATTGTTCCTATAAAGGTTTTAGACTACTCATGTTTAATTTCTAGAGATGTGTTTTACGATACTCTGAAATACGAGGGTGGAAAATCTACTGGTGAGGAAATTCCTTAGCTTTTTGGTAAAATCAATGTTACCATCATTAATGGTTGTACAAAATGAGACCTTGCTAAAGGTTTATCAACCAACTGCTTTGGGATCACACAGGAATTAGAATCAGTTCTAAATGGACTGTTTAAGAAAAAATGTAAAGCTTTGCTTAATTATTTGTAACCTAACTGATCTTGACAGGTAACGCAATAAAGTTTAATCTTGTTCAAGAATAAGTTTTTGGCAGACCTGGAGCGAGGTCAAAAACCCCGGGGGGTCCGCCAAATCGCCAGAACCTTGACAATTGAATACTTTCAGCGTTTTATCAGTTTCAGTTGGCAGTTGACCCAAAGCCTGAAATGAGGTTTTTTGAGAGGTCCGCCAAAATCACCCCTGGATTCCGCCCCCAGTTTATGTTTCAGATGGCGGGGGTTTCCAAACAAAGAATCCCCGCAAGGGGACTGAAACTCGCCAATTTTATATTGGTTACCATTCAATTGCTTTGAGTTGGTTTCCAAACAAAGAATCCCCGCAAGGGGACTGAAACTGCCCCTTTAAAAAAAGATGGTTCAGATTTTAAATCAATGTTGTTTCCAAACAAAGAATCCCCGCAAGGGGACTGAAACTGGAATTGGGGTAGAGATGGGTTTTAGTTGTAGCACGTGTTTCCAAACAAAGAATCCCCGCAAGGGGACTGAAACGCAATAAATATCAGCGTGGATAATTTATTAGGTGGTGATGTTGGTTTCCAAACAAAGAATCCCCGCAAGGGGACTGAAACCCTGCATATCCTGAATTATGCCATATCTCTTTCTCGGGTTTCCAAACAAAGAATCCCCGCAAGGGGACTGAAACGAAGGGTATATCAGTTTTGAAGTTCACGGAGAAATGGTTTCCAAACAAAGAATCCCCGCAAGGGGACTGAAACGATAGTGAAGTAAATTCTTTTTGAGGAATAAAAAAGTTTCCAAACAAAGAATCCCCGCAAGGGGACTGAAAC
>JBJTTJ010000179.1:0-7481 GCA_046080125.1 Cuspidothrix sp. | reverse complement strand
CTTGTTGCAGACCTTGTTGCATACCTATTTCTGTCGCTTCTTCTCTTAGTTCTTGATATAAGCGAGTTTGCTCAAAAGTTATACCTAACATTGCTTCTATCTCCAAACGACTTAAACGAGTAAACCTATAAGACATTATCGTGGTAATTATTTCTAATATGGCACGACTATCTATTGGTGCTTGTAACTCCTGCTGACAACGGTTGACTAAATATCGCGCTGCTGCTGGCGCTTTCTTTTGGTTGAGAATTGTTAACACCAACAAACTCACATCAAGGGGTAATTGTTCAAATTCTCCCAACTCATTCAAATATACTCGATGTACTTGTTCCGAACTCAAAAGTGCGCGATAAGGGTGAATATCCCCTTGTTCTATACTCCGAGTTGGATAAATTAACACCGCTTGCCAATCTTGAAAACGCTCTCTATTTCTGTAAAAATAGAGAAATAATTCCCCAAATAACCGCTCATAAAGTTGTTCATCTTTCTGAAATTGTACTTCACAGAAATAAACAACTCCTGGTGTTTCGGTTTCTGGTGGTAAAAACACCCCATCAATTTCAAACTTTGGTTCTTTTACCGCTACCGAATCGAAGCGATAACTAGCCGCATTTGCGGGAGGATTGGGCAATAATTCAAATAGTATGGTTGGGTGTTTTTGAAATAAATAATAAAAAATAGAGTCACGCCGCATATAAAAGTAGGAATCACCTTTTCATATATATTACTAGAAATAGTGTTGTCAAAAGTCTGAAGATAATTTGGTAGTGAGGCATTTATTTCAGGTTTGGGGAATTTTGGGGAATTTTGAGGACTAAAGTCCTCACTACGAAAGTCTGCTAAAATTCTGCTGACATCCCTACACTATTTCACGGAAACAGAATCAACGTCCACAGTCTCCCCAGTAGGAGGTGTATTATTAACGGTATTGCTGGTACTATTATTTACAGTTCCTTTTTTCGCTTTCCAACCATCAATCACTAATCCCGAAACTTCTGTCACAAATAGAGTTAAAAGTAATACATCATCAATTTGCCCAATAATAGGAATAAAATCTGGAGAAATATCCAAAGGACTAATTAAATATACTACAGTACCGATAATTACCCACCAACGGTATTTAGGATTGCGTAGTGTGTTACGATACCAAGTGTACAAAGATTGAATTGAGAAGTTCATATACTTAACCTCCGGTGATTTTTCTATTTTGGCAAATAATCCTCTAAACTCCCGGTGGGAATAACCGTCTTATAGTGTATAGAAGATGTTACTCCCGAGTAATTAATGAGAAAAGTTTGTGAGTTTTGCATTACTGTCTAAAATGAAAATGCTTTGACTACCAGCAATGGAGAAAGGACCCTTACACAGTGGATATTTTAAATTTGTTGAAGAAGGGAGGGCCCTCTATGTGGCCTTTGCTAGTTTTATCAGTCCTATCACTCAGCGTCATTTTTGAACGTCTGTGGTTTTGGTTAAGGATTTTGACTCAGGAAAAAGAAATCGTTAATCGTGTTCTTGATGCTGCTGGTGAGAATTGGGAAATAGCACAGGCGATCGCTGAACAAGCTAGAGACCAGCCCATTGGCAGATTTTTATACGCACCCTTACGCTTACAAAAATATGACCCAGAAACCTTTAGATTAGCACTAGAATCAACAGCAGCAGACGAGATAGGGGGAATGCGTCGGGGGGAAAAACTCCTTGAAGCCGTGATTGCCCTTTCACCCTTGTTAGGATTGTTAGGTACGGTTCTGGGTTTGATTCATTCCTTGGGTTCAATTCGTATTGGTGATTTGGGAACTGAATCTGCTACCGGCGTTACAACTGGCATTGGGGAATCCCTGATTAGTACAGCTTCAGGATTAATAGTAGCGATCGCTAGTCTGGCATTTTATCGTCTATTTCAAAGTTTTGTTGTTAACCAAGTCAAGGTTTTTAACAAAGCAGGAAATGAACTAGAACTTCTCTATCGTCAGTATCCACCTGATCCTAACATAATTTACACAAAAATAGACCCAAAATCTACTGCTGACGATTTCCGTTCATCGTCTCCCATAGACGAAACATCATTTACTAACAATTCAACAATTGATTCAAATCCAACTGAGTCAGATCAGAAAATTGATAATTCCAGTTTGCACTCCGTAGAACAACAGGAAGATGAAAGTTAAACTAGATACTCCCAGTGAAGAACTTCAAATTCAGATTATCCCCTTAATAGATGTTGTTTTTTGTATTTTGACATTCTTTCTATTAGCAGCTTTACAATTTACCCGTCAACAAGCCATTAATGTTGACTTACCGAAAGCCAGTACCGGTACAGATTCTGCTGCTAATTCCCAAGTCAAAAATAACATCTTGCCTGTAACCATTGATGCCGTTGGGTTAACTTACATAGAAAAAGAACCGGTTAACCGGGATCAATTAGAGTCTCGTTTAAAACAATATCTCCAAACAAACCCAAATGGAATTTTAGTATTAAATGCTTCGCGCACAGCTACTTATAATGATGTGATTCAAACATTAGATGTGCTGAGAAAAGCCGGCGGAAATCGCGTATCTCTGGGTATTATCCCCGGTTCATCCCAACCGGTCATAAATTCACCCGGTATACCTACCATTCCTATTCCTAGCATACTTAATAATTCTGCTAACCCAGAAATTAACCCACCCGAAAATTTAAGTCCTTTACCTCCTGCTAACCCCAATCAATTTCCAACACCAGCAAACGGAGTACTTCCTGGAATTACACCTGTAGTTCCCAATAATACCTTACCACAAACACCTGTAGCACCAGGTACAAATAATTCTCCTCCCCCTGGAAATTAAAACCATTTCTTGACAGATTTGTATATATTTATCTCTCCCCAAATTTTCCCCAATTAGGAATATATGGGGAGATTTTTATATTTGGTAGGGGGAATTTGAGATCAAAAGTCCCAAATTTCTACTATTATAGATGATAAATTAAGGCTCTTCCAGACTAAATATGATAAATTAGTAGGAGAAATACCAATTTAGTAAAATCCTTCTTCTAAAATTATCAAAACTAGTTAAGCCATAAGCTCTTCTTTTAATGAGCTTAATTTTCTGATTAATTCCTTCTACAACTCCTTGAGTAGTTCCGTTATCAAAACTACCAAAGCAGGTCATTTTTTTGACATTACTTAATCTACTTTGATTTATTCTCATCTACTTACTTATCCATATTTAATTTCTTCTCTTTTAGCCGATAGACAAAGCGATCGCAATAAATAATAATTCCAAAACCTCCTTCTCCAATTACTTTTTCTATAATATATTGATATATTGGGGACGTTGTTGTAATGCTTGTCCTAGTTGTAGCATAGATAGGGTAATGGTAGAGTATATCCGTGATCATAACATCATCAAAGTCAAATCCCGGACTTTTGAGCGAGGTTCGGGTTCTTGTTTCCTATAAATCCTTAAATACTAGATATTCTGATTTGTGACTAAGTTAATTCTCATAAACGATATTACACACGAAATATCGAATATAGTGTAAAATTTTAACATTTGATTGAGAAAATAACTTAAACATAAAAGTAAAACAATTCCCAGTCCACACAATTTTTTTGACAAAATATGACTCATTCTTTCCTAGAACGTCTCCATAGTCCAGAACTTCCCGTCATCGTCTTTGATGGTGCAATGGGAACAAACCTACAAACCCAAAACCTCACTGCTGAAGACTTTGGAGGTGCAGAATATGAGGGTTGTAATGAATACTTAGTACACACAAAACCCGAAGCAGTCGCTAAAGTTCACCGTGACTTCCTTGCTGCGGGTGCAGATGTGATAGAAACCGATACTTTCGGTGGTACATCCATAGTTTTAGCAGAATATGACCTTGCAGACCAAGCTTATTATCTCAGTAAAACCGCCGCAGAATTAGCTAAAAGTGTCGCTACGGAATTTTCCACACCGGAAAAACCCCGCTTTGTCGCTGGTTCTATTGGTCCAACCACCAAACTCCCAACCTTGGGACATATTGATTTTGACACCATGAAAGCTGCTTTTGCAGAACAAGCAGAAGCTTTATTTGATGGTGGTGTGGACTTGTTTTTGATAGAAACTTGCCAAGATGTACTACAAATTAAAGCCGCATTAAACGGAATTGAAGAAGCATTTGCCAAAAAAGGGGAAAGAAGACCGTTAATGGTTTCCGTCACAATGGAAAGCATGGGAACAATGTTGGTAGGTACGGAAATAGCTGCCGTTTTAACAATTTTAGAACCATTTACTATTGATATACTCGGTTTAAACTGTGCCACCGGTCCAGATTTGATGAAACCACATATCAAGTATTTATCAGAACATTCACCCTTCGTGGTTTCCTGTATTCCCAATGCTGGATTACCGGAGAACGTTGGGGGTCAAGCACATTACAGACTTACGCCATTAGAATTACGGATGGCGTTAATGCACTTTGTTGAAGATTTGGGTGTCCAAGTGATTGGGGGTTGCTGTGGGACAAGACCAGAACACATTCAACAATTAGCGGAAATTGCCAAAGACTTAAAACCGAAAGTTAGACAACCAAGTTTAGAACCAGCAGCCGCATCAATTTATACCAATCAAAATTATATTCAAGATAATTCCTTCTTGATAGTTGGGGAACGTCTTAACGCTAGTGGTTCTAAAAAATGCCGTGACCTACTCAACGCTGAAGACTGGGATGGTTTAGTCTCAATGGCGCGGAGTCAAGTTAAAGAAGGCGCTCACATTTTAGATGTTAACGTTGACTATGTGGGACGGGATGGCGTGCGTGATATGCAGGAGTTGGTTTCTCGCATCGTTAATAATGTTACCTTACCCTTAATGCTCGATTCCACCGAATGGGAAAAAATGGAAGCGGGTTTAAAAGTAGCTGGAGGTAAGTGTTTACTCAATTCTACCAACTATGAAGACGGGGAACCGCGATTTTTAAAAGTCCTAGAATTAGCTAAAAAATACGGTGCTGGTGTGATTATTGGTACAATTGACGAAGATGGTATGGCGCGGACAGCAGAGAAAAAATTTCAAATTGCCCAACGTGCTTACCGTCAAGCTGTGGAATCTGGTATCGCTGCTACAGAAATATTTTTTGATACATTAGCTCTCCCTATTTCTACGGGGATTGAAGAAGATAGGGAAAACGGTAAAGCAACCATAGAATCAATTCGCAGGATTCGTCAAGAATTGCCGGGATGTCATGTAATTTTGGGTGTATCTAATATATCCTTTGGTTTGAATCCAGCAGCGCGAATGGTGTTAAATTCAATGTTTTTGCATGAAGCAATGAATGCGGGAATGGATGCAGCAATTGTCAGCGCGAGCAAAATTTTACCATTAGCAAAAATTGACCCCCAACATCAAGAAGTTTGTCGGCAATTAATATATGATGAACGCAAATTTGATGGAAATATATGCGTTTATGATCCCTTGGGAGAATTAACAACAATTTTTGCAGGAATCAAAACCAAACGCAACACCGGTGTTGATGAAAGTTTACCAATAGAAGAACGTTTGAAACGCCATATTATTGACGGTGAAAGAATTGGTTTAGAAACCCAATTAACCAAAGCTTTAGAACAATATCCCCCTTTAGAAATCATTAATACTTTTCTCTTAGATGGGATGAAAGTTGTGGGTGAATTGTTCGGTTCTGGACAAATGCAGCTGCCTTTTGTATTACAATCAGCAGAAACCATGAAAGCTGCGGTTGCTTATTTAGAACCCTTCATGGAAAAGTCAGAATCTGGAAATAATGCTAAGGGAACTTTTGTCATTGCAACTGTGAAAGGTGATGTTCATGATATTGGTAAAAACCTGGTGGATATCATCTTATCTAACAATGGTTATCAGGTGATAAACCTGGGTATTAAGCAATCTGTAGAAAACATCATTCAAGCTTACGAACGGTATAAACCTGATTGTATTGCCATGAGTGGATTGTTAGTAAAATCTACCGCTTTCATGAAAGAGAATTTGCAAACTTTCAATGAAAAAGGAATTACTGTTCCGGTAATTTTAGGTGGTGCAGCTTTAACTCCTAAATTTGTTAATCAAGATTGCCAAAATACTTACAAAGGTAAAGTTATTTACGGCAAAGATGCGTTTTCTGATTTGCATTTCATGGATAAGTTAATGCCGGCAAAAGCTGCTGGTAATTGGGATGATTTACAGGGATTTTTGGATGAATTAGACACTGAAGAATCAACAAATGGTCATCATAAAGCAGTAGATAACACTGTTAAAGATAAAGTCGCTGCTGAATCACAAGAAATAGATACCCGTCGTTCAGAAAAAGTAGCTGTAGATATTGAACGTCCCCAACCACCTTTCTGGGGAACGCAATTTTTACAACCTGATGATATTTCTTTGGAGGAATTATTCTGGTATTTAGATTTGCAAGCTTTAGTAGCTGGACAATGGCAATTCCGCAAACCCAAGGAACAATCTAAGGAGGAATATCAAGAGTTTTTAAATGAGAAGGTTTATCCGATTTTAGAAACTTGGAAACAGCGAATTATTGAGGAGAATTTGTTGCATCCTCAAGTAATTTATGGCTATTTTCCTTGTCAGTCTGTGGGAAATAGTTTATTGATTTATGAAACTAACCACGAAGACACACAGGTAAGAACCAGTTTTGAATTTCCCTGTCAGAAGCCTTTTAATAGGTTATGTATTGCAGATTTCTTTGCACCAAAAGAGTCGGGAATTATTGATGTTTTCCCCATGCAAGCGGTGACAGTGGGGGAAGTGGCCACGGAGTTTGCACAAAAGTTATTTACAGATAATCAATACACTGATTATCTGTATTTTCATGGTATGGCGGTACAGGTGGCGGAAGCTTTGGCGGAATGGACTCATGCTAGAATCCGCCGGGAGTTGGGTTTTGGTGGTTCTGAACCAGATAATATTCGGGATATTTTGGCGCAGCGTTATCAAGGTTCTCGGTATAGTTTCGGCTATCCTGCTTGTCCGAATATTCAAGACCAATATAAGCAGTTGGAATTGTTAGGAGTTGATAGGATGAAGATGTATATGGATGAGAGTGAACAGTTATATCCTGAACAGTCTACAACGGCGATTGTTGCTTATCATTCTGTAGCTAAGTATTTCACTGCTTAGGTTTTATCCCCCTTCGTTTTTTGATGGAGGGGGTGTTTATAAGTCAAAAGTCAAAAGTAGTGGTTTATATTGTTTATTCCCATGACATCAGCAACACCAGAAAGTTTATCTAAATTCGTCCAATTTTGCCAGCAACATATCACCGGACAGGAACGCAAGGAAGCACAAACTTTTCTTGACCGCTTTTTTCGTGCTTTTGGACATGAAGGTGCTTTGGACGCTGGTGCGACCTCTGCGGCCGCTCTTCCCCCCTTTCTTCCCCCCTTCCCCCCTTTTTTTTCTTCTTTTTTTTTTCCCCCTCTCTTTTTCCTTTCCCTTCCCCCCCTTTTCTCCTCTCTTCCTCT
>JBJTTJ010000178.1:0-8149 GCA_046080125.1 Cuspidothrix sp. | reverse complement strand
ACTACGGTGTAATTGTTCTATTTCATCTGCACCAAAATCATTAAGCATATCAATTAAAACTTGAGACTCCCCAGGTTTAATAAATTTTGCTTCTCCATTTTCTTTTCTGAGTACAGCAATTTGCGAAATATCAAACTGTGTCAGAAAATAAGATGAGTGAGTTGCTAATAAAATTTGAGTGCGTTCAGAGGCTTTTTCAAATAAAGCAGCCAAAACAGGTAATGTGCGAGGATGAACACCTTGATCTGGTTCATCAATGTGCTTAAAGCAAGCTGATTAGGTCGTTTTAATGCAATTTCTTGTTTTGTAAATTTTTTGGTTTTTGGATCTTGAACAACTCCTTTATTACCTTGAATATCCATATATATGTATGGAGTCTTGTGTGTGTTACCAAAAGGTTTAGATGATTCTACTCTTTCATAGGAAACTTGAGTTCGACCAACCGGACCCATAAGTTCCCCTAAATATCTCATACCAATTGGAAGACTAGTATCAATTTCTATATTCCATTCAAACTTAGCTGGTCCTGGAATATGAAAAATCTGCTGACCAATAGAACCAGAAATAATTTCTGGAGGGATATCATAATAAAGACTATCTCGCAAAAATTTGAGAAATTCAAATAAACTTGATTTCCCTGCACCATTAGCACCAACAATAATTTCTAGCGGTTGTAATGGTGCTTGAAAATTTTTGAAAGGCCGATAACCTTGGATATTAACTGATTTTAATCTCATATTATTGTTCCCTTGATTTGTACTTTCTCCTATTTTAATCTTTTCTAACGAATGGGATTATGTACAGTTACTAACTTAGTTCCGTCAGGAAAAGTGGCTTCTACCTGAACATCATGAATCATTTCTGGGACACCTTCCATAACATCATCTCGTGTTAATAAAGTCGTGCCATAACTCATTAAATCTGCCACAGTTTGACCATCTCTTGCACCTTCTAAAATAGCAGCAGAAATGAAAGCAATTGATTCGGGATAATTCAATTTTAAACCTCTATTTTTTCGTCTTTCTGCGACCAAAGCAGCAGTAAAAATTAATAATTTATCTTTTTCCTGGGGTGTAAGCTGCACGGGGTCCTCCTTTAAATCTGCCAAACTCTAGGTATACAATTACCACGATTTAGACAAGATACTCGTAACATTTGCCAAATATTTGTAAACCAACTTCTCACTTCAGATGTAGAATTACCACGATAGCGACATAAAAACCCCTGTTGTAAGCGAGTTACTCCAGCGTCAGAGTTTTGAATAATTAAAGAACGTGCTTGATTGATAATTTCTGGTGATAGAGGAAACCCAACACAAATAAAACTACCAACAACGGGGTTTCCCGCTAAACCATGGGGACTATAAAATACTTCTTTCTTACCGGGTACAATTTGTCTATCAATCCATAATGGGATATTATTTTGCCATATTTCTGTGTGCGATCGCATTTCTCCCGCCAAAAACTTTTCTCCCCTAGCACTTCTACCAAATCTTATAATTTCCCACCCTAAATAACTCGCACCTGGGGCTAATTCTACCCGCAGATCTTGACAATATATTGCTTCATTAAATAAAATTGTTTCTTGGGGTAAATATTCTAAACAGGCATCAGCATCAACTTGAATATTGACACTTTGTTTTGCTAATAACCCATTACTACGATATATTTTACTGGCTGCTGCGGTGGTAATTAAAGCTTGGGAACGGGGTTGGAGGTGAATATCAGATGTCAGACTATCGCCCTCCACAACGCCGCCAGCCGTGTGTAAAATCACGCTATGGCAAACTTCTTGTCCTTCTGGATAAAAGGGGCGTTGTAACTTAAAAGGGGCTTGATGGTGGTTGTAAATTAACTGAGTTGAATCTTGGCGATTAGCATAGACTAAATTAAGTTTGCCATGCCAACTTTGCTTTATTCTTGGGTTATTTACCATTTGTATATGTTTTTTTGCCAAAATCACATAATCACCTAAAGCACCCAAAACTCCTAACTCCTGGGTGGTAGCCATTTCGACTACCATCATTATATAAATTAAAAGATTATCAGCCTATTACCGCAAAGCCCGTGACGAGGATTGAACTCGTGACCTCACCCTTACCAAGGGTGTGCTCTACCACTGAGCCACACGGGCAAAGTTATGGGTTTAAATTAAGAGCTATAATTTTTCAAGTTAAAAGACCCAAAAATCATAACTCCTAACTTTAAGGTGGGCCGAGCTGGATTTGAACCAGCGTAGGCGTAAACCAACGGATTTACAGTCCGTCTCCATTAACCACTCGGACATCGACCCGTTTTGTCCCATGACTAATAATCCTAGCAGTAGTTTTTGAGTTTGGCAAGGGTTTGGAGAAAATATTTTTCAAAAATCCTGAAACATTCTATCAATATGGGGTTTGAGTCCTTTCTTTATCTCCATTGCACAACCTAGATTCGCCAAAATTGGAACATAAATACGTAGTGAGGACTTCAGTCCGCATGACCAGGAATAAATTCTTGACTACAAACTTTAAATTATTGATGTTGAAAACTAATCCTCAATCAACTTTTGTAATATCACTTGTAAATCTTGGGTTAAATTACTTACATTCTTACGTAAAGCCTGTTTATTTCCTTGACAATTTTCCCATCTTTTACTGACACTTATAGGTTCACCAACCAAAATCATCGCTTGTTTCCAACCTAAACGCGGCCGACCTGGTAAAGTAGAATCTTTAATGCGAGAAAGCATATCAAACATTAATAATATTGTTTCGGCAAATCTTTCGGCTGTAGGTTTTTCTTGAATATAATGAGCAGTGATAGCCACAAAACTCTCAGCAATTCTCATGTGCTGCATTTTCAAATCTGCCTCCTGGGCTACCCAATCAGCCAGACCGCGTTTTAAAGGCGGTAAACTGGGAATATCAGATATATCATCTCGATAAATATAATTCCACCCCGCCTCTTCTAACCGCCGACATCTATCAATAAAATTTCCTTGCGGTTGCACATGAAAATATTGTTCTGTAATTGTTAAAGCTTTATCCATCAAACGATGCAATCTGGTTATTAATACCTCATTTACAGATTTATCCTCAGTTATAACTTCTGTAAAATCTTGATGATAAAAACGGCGATAAAATTCTTCCATTTCCATAATTAAATATTCAGCTAAACGGAGAACACGCTGATATAAAATATCTTCCCGTTTGCCATTTCCTGAAATTTCCGTCATAGCTAAACCACTATCAGCTTCTAATTTCGATAATAACCAATCTATTTTTTGCCAAGGTGGATTAACATAACTATATCTAATACCAATAGGAATAATAAAAACCTCTTCTTCTCGGTTAGCCTTATGCAAATCTTCCACACACCAAAAACCCAACTGTGCGACACCGGGTTCTAAGGGACTGACTATACTGCTGTGTCCATTTGTACCACCTTCTGGAGCAATAGCTATGGGCATTTTCCCATTAGCAAATAATTCTCGTGCCATTTGGATGGCATTTCTATCCGCGCGTCTTCCCCTGCGAATGGGTACACCTCCCAGCCTCGAAAATAACCATCCCAACCAATTTCCTGCCCATAGAGTCATACCCCGTTCATATACAAAATGACTGTGGACTGGGTATTTTATGTTAATTCCTTTGTTTTTTGCCACTTTAGGAACAATCCGTGATAATAGGTATAACATAGATAGAGGATCTTCCACCTCTGGATGACGAAAAGCAATTAAAAATCGGACTTTACCCGCCTGAAATTCATAGTATAATCTAGCCAAAGCTTCGGCATTTCTAGCTTCAATCTTGACAATACCAGCAGGTAGCCAAGGTCTAGTTCTCACCCGCAAAATAAAGGGTAAAAACCAAGATATGATTTTAAGCATCAGGGGGTGATGACGTTGGGGAATAAATTTCAGAGGTGGTTGGGTAGAATGAAGAGGTTTAGGCAAGTTGTTCTCCTGTGGTGTAGCCAAAAGGCAAAAACTGAGAAATCGCTGCTAATTTAATTATCATAGTCATTGCTCACCTGATATGAACACACCACCAGACAAGCGAAAATTCGCACCTGCAACCCAGCGTAACCGTGAACCTATTCTAGAGATACTTTTACAGGTATTGCCAAAAATAGGAACTATACTAGAAGTAGCTAGTGGTACAGGTGAACACGCTGCCTTTTTTGCCTATCATCTAGCACCCCGTATATGGCTACCTTCAGACCCCGACCCAGAATTGCGTGAAAGTATTACCGCATGGCGTGAATATTTTCCCTGTGATACTATTCAAACGCCTATAGATTTGGACGCTAGTTCATCAATATGGCCTGTGGAAAAAGAGCCATTACCAAAACCGCATATTTCAGCTATTGTGAATATTAATATGATTCATATTGCTCCTTGGTCTGCTTGTTTGGGGTTAATGGCAGGTGCTGGGCGGATTCTTCCCCCTGGTGCTATACTCTATCTATATGGCCCATATAAACAAAATGGAGAACATACTGCACCTAGTAATGCTACTTTTGATCAATCTCTCCAAGCACAAAACCCAGAGTGGGGTGTGCGTAATTTAGAAGATGTAATTACCGCCGCAGAATCCCAAAATTTAACCTTGCAACAGACTCATTCCATGCCGGCAAATAACCTTTCTTTGGTCTTTAAGCACAGTTAATGGAGGTTAGCGGACTCGAACCGCTGACATCCTGCTTGCAAAGCAGGCGCTCTACCAACTGAGCTAAACCCCCAATTCAGATTTAAAACTGACTGAACTTTATATTCCTCAAAAAGTGGGTTAATTTTAAATACTGACAACATAATATCCTATTATTCTTTTTTTGTAAACAGATGAACGAAGAAAATCTTATAGTTGTTGCCGCGTTGTATAAATTTGTCAGTTTACCTGATTATAGGGAACTGCAAGCACCTTTATTATCTTTTTGCCAATCACAGAAGATAAAAGGAACTCTTTTATTAGCACAAGAAGGAATTAACGGAACAATTGCTGGTCATCGTCAGCAAATTGACGCAGTTTTAGCTTTCTTACGCGCTGATTCGCGGTTTGCAGATTTAGAACATAAGGAATCTTATACAGAAACGCCACCTTTTGAACGGATGAAAGTCCGGTTAAAAAAAGAAATTGTGACTTTAGGTTTACCAGAAGTTAACCCTCATGAAAAGGTAGGAATTTATGTTCAACCCGAAGCATGGAATGATTTAATTTCTAACCCAGAAGTAACTGTAATTGATACCCGTAACGATTACGAGGTAACTATTGGTACTTTTAAAGGATCACAAAACCCCCAAACTCAAACTTTCCGAGATTTTCCCCAATATGTAAAGGAGAATCTTGACCATAGCAAACATAAAAAAGTTGCTTTATTTTGTACTGGTGGTATTCGTTGCGAAAAAGCTTCTTCCTATTTACTTTCTCAAGGTTTTGCAGAAGTCTATCACCTCAAAGGCGGTATTCTCAAATATTTAGAAAATATCCCCCAAGAAGAAAGTTTGTGGGAAGGAGAATGTTTTGTATTTGATGAAAGAGTTGCTGTGGGTCATGGTTTAGAAATAGGAAATCATGAGTTATGTTTTTGCTGTGGATATCCTATTTCAGAGGCGGATAAATCTTCACCAAAATATGAAGAAGGAATTTCTTGCTCTCAGTGTTTTGATAGTTTGACAGAGGAGAAAAGGAAACGACAGGAGGAAAAATGGAAACAGTATCAATTGATATTTTTCTAGTGGGAATTGCCGATGTAGCTGTTGCCAAAAGAAATAATAATGCAGAAAATATGACAACTTCAACTACTACAAAACTGGCAGAACCTAGTAAAGTTAAAGTTCCCATGTATGAGGAGGTAATTGAGCGATTTTTGGAAGTGAAAGCAACACAAAGCCGGGAAGTTGTGACTGTAATTGAAATACTTTCTCCCAAAAATAAACGCTCTAAGGAAGGTAGAACAGTTTACGAAAATAAGAGACAGAAAATTTTAGCGTCTGCTACTAATTTAGTGGAAATTGACTTATTGAGATTAGGTGAATCTTTGCCAATTCTAGGAGCAATTAAAAGCGATTATCACATTTTAGTTAGTCGTAGTTATCAGCGTCCAGATGCAGACCTTTATAGTTTTGATTTACAAGATTCTATTCCTGTGTTTCCTGTACCTTTGCGGTTAGGAGAAAATGAACCTGTGATTGATTTAAACAGGCTAATTAATGAAATATATGAACGAGCTAGATTTGATTTAGCAATTGATTATTCACAAATTTTAAAACCTGCCTTATCTTCTGGAAAAGAAAGTTGGGTAAGGGAGATTTTGGAGAAAAATAACAAATGAATTCCTCATTATCAACATTTCCAGGGTTATTATGTGACAACACTACTTACTCAAGAGTTGAGCATCTACATAATTCACTAGCCATCTGCTCCAGTGATCCATAAATAACAACCAGCGTTCGCACTCGGTTGGCATAAAATTATTAGGGACTTTTCCATCTATTATTTGTTCTACCCATTTGCGTATCTGAATGATTTGTTTTTGTAAATCAACACGATAACTCTCTTCATCTCGTAAAAATCCCTTATCATGTGCCACTAAATTTCTTGAAGCAAAGGCAATATCTTTTATTTTTAAGTTTGAAAGTGATGCGACCATATTAATAATGTCTTTTCGGTTTAAACGTCCATCTGCAATATTGTTGGCGCGTGCCTTATCAACACCATTGTCAAGTTGCCCAAAGAAGATTTTCTAGAGAATTATCTATAATTGCGGAAATAATGACTGTGGAAGCCATATAGTGTTTGTTTTTTAACAAAGCAACCAGGCTATTAGAAATTGGTGAGCCACCCGAATAACCACCCCAAACTATACCATCTCCACACAGGTGACAGCCAGCGTAACTGTGCGCTCCGAAATGATTCAGAAAACTGTCAGCATAGTCTTCGTATTCATTAAGTGAATACTCAACTAAGCAACCTTGGCAGTCTTGTTTATAGCAATAGAACCACCATTCACCTTCGTATACTCTTTGTTCACGAACTCTGTATTGGCTCATTGATTTAATTCGATGCGAAATCTTTACAGAATACCCTTAAAATACTTCCATATTAACAATTTTAAAGATACTGAACTATAAATGCCAACAGATATAGCAGTTTCCGATCTGATGAGGTACGGTAGCAGTTGTAGGGTGCATTAGTATGAAATCCGTAACGCACCATTATCAAGGGTTTGGTGCGTTACGCGATCGCTAACACACCCTACGTATCTGTATATTATTCAACTCCTTGCCCAAAGCCTAACGACAGGTAATAAGAACTCAGAACAACCTACTAAAATCTCAGAATTTTTCCGTCAATCCCCTCTAGCTGAACTCGCGGAAGAACTGGACTTACAGCAGTTTCCGAACAACTGTGGTACAAATTGAAATTATCAAAACCAGTCTCAGACTTGATTCTGCAATTTATTTTTGTACCGGGTTTGATCTCAAATTGCTGTAAACCGCGATCGCACCCCGCGATACCTTTACCCCATGACCTACCTTCTTGATACTTGTCTAATTTCTGAACTTGTAGCCAAACAACCAAATCAAAAAGTTTTAGATTGGGTAGATGCCCAAATTCCAGAAACACTTTACCTCAGTGTAATTACTATTGGCGAAATCGCTAAAGGTATCTGCAAACTTACTCCATCTAGGAGAAAAGAATCTCTCACAACTTGGCTAAATGAAACTCTACCCAATCGCTTTGAAAACAGATGTTACTCGCAACGAAAAAGATTTTGCTGGTACTGAAGTTGTCATCATTAATCCTTGGTCTTGACTTTTAGAAAAAATATGCCATACTAATATTTAGATAAACTAAATATTTGAAGAAGGAAGTAAATCTGACTCGTGACAAAACTTACGGGAAGAATAGAATCTGCGGAAATACCTGCACCAGTTCCAAAGTCGGTAATATTGCAAACCTTGGAACTAACGTGCCGCTTTGAAAAGTTTACAGCCGTTGATAGCTTAAATATCTCCGTAACAGCAGGAGAAGTTTTTGGTTTACTCGGTCCCAATGGTGCTGGGAAAAGTACAGTAATTAAGATGTTAACTACCTTGCTACCAGTCAGTAGCGGGAAAGCATACCTAGCCGGTTATGATGTGACTCGTCAACCTGATGCAGTCA
>JBJTTJ010000177.1:0-7486 GCA_046080125.1 Cuspidothrix sp. | reverse complement strand
TGCATCTATTTCTGCAAAAATCTCCTTATCCAAAACCACATTGACACTATCTATATTTTCTTGTAATTGTGCCAAAGTTGTCGCACCAATAATTGTACTTTTGACAAACCAGCGACTTTTCACAAAGGCGATCGCTAATTGAGCAGGTGAAAGGTTATACTTTTTAGCAAGTTCAGCATAAGCCTTAACCGCTTCTTGGACATTGGGTTTTAAATAGCGTTGTCCAAAACCAGGAAACAAGGATACTCTTGTATTTTCTAATTGTTGATTCTCGATATACTTACCAGTTAAAAACCCAAAACCCAGGGGACTGTAGGCCAATAAACCCACATCTGTATAACGAAAAACCTCAGCTAAACCTGATTCAAAATTACGATTCAGTAAATTGTAAGCATTTTGAGTTGCCAGAACCTTAGGTAATCCCAAATCATTAGCAATGCGAACAAACTCACTTACCCCCCACGGAGTTTCATTGCTTAAACCCAAATAACGAATCTTCCCAGCTTTAATCACCTCAGCAAATGCCTGTAACTGTTGAGCAATAGGCACAGTTTCCCTTTCTAATTCGGGATTATAACTTGTCTGTCCAAATGTGGGAACATAACGATCAGGCCAATGAATTTGATACAAATCTATATAATCAGTTTGTAATCTCTGCAAACTATCATTTACTGCCTGTGTAATATTATCACGGTCAACTTTATTATTTCCACCTCTCAACCAAGAAAAAGGACGGCCAGGACCAGCTATTTTCGTAGCTACAATCAATTTATCCCGGTGTTGTTTCTTTAACCATTCGCCAATATAAGCCTCCGTCTTACCCTGAGTTTCACCACGCGGTGGTACAGGATACATCTCCGCCGCATCTAGGAAATTAATCCCTTGCGCTACAGCATAGTTAAGTTGTTGATGTGCATCCTCAACAGTATTTTGATGCCCATAAGTCATCGTTCCCAAACAAATTTCTGAAACATCGAGATCGCTTGCACCAAGTTTGTTGTATTTCATAATGTTTAAATGATTCTCCTTAATTCCATTTTGCTACAAAAACTCAGAATATCTTCCAATACTACATTAAACTTACTGATTTACCGGAGTTAATAGATTCAAACGAATACTATCATACCCAAATGACATAGACAACCCTTTGTAGGAATTAATTTAAAATTCTAAAAAATGTATCCATCAATACTCAAATTTTAGTTTTTTTATGAAATAGTGTTACTCATCAATCATTAACTACAGTATCTCGACCAAATTAATGTATATAGATTCATATACAAGATAATTGTGTCGCTACTATAGGCTTTTACGTCATTAAGAATAAAAAGCAAACCTAGATAAACCTATAGGAAATTGTGGGCAACCCTATTTTTTCCCTGTAGGAGGTGCAGAATATAGAATTTAATTTCGTGCTGCATCAAATTATATGTGTGTGTGGAGTTATCAATCAAAATGAAAAAAAATACTGGGAATTTATTGCTCACTTTGCCAATATCTATACTCCTCTTAGTCTTAGCAGCTAGTACAAAATCTTTTGCTAGTCAAACAGAAGAAGCAAAAGAGAGGACAGGTAAAGACAGCTTATCAACCGTCAATATAAATATCTCTGAATCTGACAACATTGCTCAAATAATTGCCCAAAAAGAACCTCAACCAGAACTTTCTTCTTCACCTGATGAATCACAAGTGACATCTGTATCCCAACTTTCAGATGTCCAACCGACTGATTGGGCTTTTCAGGCATTGCAATCTTTAGTAGAAAGATATAGTTGTATTTCTGGTTACCCAAATAGCACATTTAAAGGTAATCGCCCCTTGAGTCGCTATGAATTTGCGGCAGGATTAAACGCTTGTTTAGATCAAGTTAACCAACTTATTGCCTCGTCTACATCTGAATTAGCAGTGAAAGCAGATTTAGAAAGTATACAACGATTAACTGAAGAATTTAATACCGAACTTACTGTATTACGTGGCAGATTAGACGCAATAGAAGCCCGAACCACAGAATTAGAAGGTAATCAATTCTCAACAACAACTAAACTGCAAGGTTCAGTTCAATTTGTACTGGGGGGAGTTCTAGCTGGTAACAACGTCCTCACCAAGAAACCAGCACCTCGTACTATCACCTTTCAAGATGCTGTTCAATTGGCATTAGTCAGCAGTTTCACCGGTAAAGATCAACTGCGATTAGTCCTCTCAGGTGGAAATATTGAGTCTTTAGGACAAACTAGGGCTGGTCTTCTGGGAACATTTGATGGTAGAACTGCGGATAATCGTGTCCAGACCCTTGCAGCCAATCAGATTCGTATTGGTGGTATCCGTTATCGTTTTCCCATTGGTAAAAAGACGCAATTCAACATCTTTGCTCAGTCAGATGGAGCTAATGAAATAGGTTTAAGTGGACCAACTAACCCCTTTGAAGGTTCTTTCACTAATGGGATAACACGATTTTCCCGACGGAATATGGTCTATAACTATGGAGATACAGGCCCTGGAATTGCTATCCTCCATGATCTGAGCAAACAGTGGCAATTAGGGGCATCATACAGTGCACCTAATGGTGATAATCCCACAGCTAATAATGGTTTATTTACGGGTAGGTATGTTGCCTTTGGACAGATCACATACTTTAGCCCCAGTAAGAATTTTCGCCTTGGTTTAAGTTATGCTAATACCTACAGTCCACCGGGTACTCAGGGTCAAGGGGGAACTAACTTTGGACCTGCTGCTGGTAGTAATTTAGCAAACAGTACCGTATCTGGTGCGGGAACTGTAGGAAACCTTTACGGATTGGGAGCATTATATAGAATAAATCCAAAGGTGACAATTAATGGTTTTGTAGGCTATTCAGCCCATCGTTATTTAGGTCAAGGAGATGGTCAAGTCTGGAACTGGGGAGCAGGATTAACATTTCCCGATTTAGGAAAAAAAGGTAGCTTAGGCGCTATCTTTGTGGGTCAAGCGCCCACACTAACTGGACTAAGTAAAAATGTAGATTTAGGAGCAGGTAGGGGTCAAGCCGACAAAGATACTTCACTGCACATTGAAGGATGGTATAAATATAAACTCACTGACAATATTGAAGTTACTCCCGGATTGATTTGGGTGACAGCACCAGATTCTGATGCCAGCAATCCTGCTAGTTTAGTAGGTTGGCTGCGTACTACCTTCAGATTTTAAAGCTTGTGAATCAACATTGATAGGATTTCAGGATTTACAAGATTTTGTATTCAAATAAATTCCTTAATCCTGTCAATAGATGACAACAAAAATTACGAGCTACGAGTGACGAATTATTATCAACAATTCCTTGAACCTAAAAATCGCCCAAATTTAAGTCAGGACTTACGTAAAAGGGAACGAAATTAGGGACAGTTCATAAATTATCCCTACACAAGAATAAGGTTTTCAGTCACATTTTGCGGAAGTCCTAACTTATTTTGCAACACTACTTATTAGCGTACTAAAATCCAAAATCTAAAATCTAAAATCGAATGACTAGCCCAACTGAATTACTGAATCATCGCTATGGTAATGACAAATTTAATCCAGATATTCCCTGGAGTGAAACACTACAAACTCTGTTATCCCATCGTTCCATTCGTGCTTATTTACCTGATGCTTTACCCCCAGGAACTTTAGAAGTTTTAATTGCTGCTGCTCAATCTGCCTCTACTTCCTCCAATCTCCAAACTTGGAGTGTGGTAGCAGTTGAAGATGCAAATCGTAAACAAGAGTTATCAAAACTTACTAATAATCAAGCACACATTAGCCAAAGTCCTTTATTTTTGGTATGGTTAGCAGATTTGGCCAGACTAACTCACATTGCCGAAAGTCGCGGACTACCTCATCAAGGTTTAGATTATTTAGAAATGTTTTTGATGGCAGGAATAGATGCGGCCTTGGCAGCACAAAATGCGGTAGTAGCAGCAGAATCTCTCGGTTTAGGAACTGTATATATCGGTGCCTTGCGAAATAAACCAGAAGAGGTAGCCCAAATATTAAACCTACCTCCTCATGTAGTTGCAGTATTTGGTTTGTGTGTAGGTTATCCTAATCCGATCGTTCAAGTAGCAATTAAACCACGTCTGCCACAATCTGTAGTTTTACATCGAGAAACATATAACCCGGCAGAACAAGATCAAGGTATATCAGAATATAACCAGATTATGGAAAATTTTTACAATTCACAACATTTGAATATTCCTGGTGATTGGTCGGAACATTCTAGTAAAAGAGTAGCAACGGCTGAATCTTTGTCTGGTCGCCATAGGTTAAAAGAGATTCTCAATAGTCTGGGATTTGAATTACGATAATTAATTTTTGTAACAAGAACTTCGGTCGGCAGAGTCTGTTAACCCGTAGCCAAAAATAAATTTTTTAGGACTTACGCAAACGAGAACGAAACTAGGGGTAATACCCTTCACCGAAGCAAGCTACATGAATTACCCCTACACAAGAATAAGGGTTTCCGTTACATCTTGCCTAAGTCTTATTTTTAATATTCCTTGATGTTGATGTGAGCAATTAATCTATTAATTGTAAATTATTGCTATGAAATAAATCCTCATAAACAAATGGGGATTTTTTATAACTATATTCGGTAAATTTTTTCTCAAAAATGCTTGCAATTTTTATTTATTTGTGCCACACTAAAATAACATACGGTATTCCTATTGGCTTACAGTAGATTACACCCAAAAAACACAGATTGGAAAAACAAGCAAATGGGAATTAATCCCAAATGCTTGTTTCTTAAAGATTTATTACCAGAGACATCTCAGGTAAGGAAAGAAAGTCATCTGTGTCAACTTTATAAATTTTCTCAAGCCGGAGAATAAATATCTTAAATTCCAATATTTATTGATTTTCTCGAACTTTGGCTGAGAAAAGACCCCACATAAGCAATGCTATGTTTATTTGACTGATCTAACCGTTGAGAATCGCCAACTAAGAGGTTTTAACCATGACTAATCAAGTAAAAGGAATGCAATTGAATCTTGAAGGATTGAGAAAGTCTTTTGGAAATCAAACAGTTTTACAAGGAATTGATTTAGAAATTCAGCCGGGAGAATTTCTAGCCATTGTTGGTCGCAGTGGCTGTGGTAAAAGTACAATGTTGCGTCTAATAGCTGGACTAGATAATCCCACTGGTGGCGATGTTTTGTTAAATGGTAAACATTCTGATCAACCTATTAATCCCGCCATCCGTATGATGTTTCAAGATGCTCGTCTGTTGCCTTGGCAGCGAGTATTAGCAAATGTAGAATTAGGTTTAATGGGTTCTAATTCTCAAGTTTATGCCAAACAAACGGCTTTACAAGTTCTACGTCAAGTGGGGTTAGAAGACCGCGCCCATGAATGGCCTTCCGTCCTTTCTGGTGGACAAAGACAACGGGTAGCTTTAGCTAGAGCATTGGCTAGTAAGCCTTCTTTACTCTTGCTAGATGAACCTTTAGGGGCGTTGGATGCCCTCACTAGAATTGAAATGCAACAATTATTAGAAGGTTTGTGGCGAGAACAGGGATTTACAGCGCTGTTAATTACCCATGATGTAGAAGAAGCTGTGGTGTTAGCAGACCGAGTGGTTTTAATTGAAAATGGTCAAATCAGTATGGACGTAAAAATTGATCTCCCACGTCCACGGGCTAGAGGAGACGCAAAATTTGCAAAAACAGTAGAGCAAATTTTAGATAAAGTGATGGGTAAACAAGAATCCTCACAAACACAATTGGTATCTGAATCTTCATCTTCTTATGTATTGAGTTCTATTTCTACATAATGCCATTACTAGAAACTATTTCTCACAAAAACTATGACTACCGCCATAGAAATTCTGCCAAGAAGCAAACTTAGTATTTGAGATAACTGATATTCTCTACATCGCTTACCAAGCATTACTGTCAGTTATTTTTAGTGTTCTTCACATCGTGTTGAGGTAGATTCTTTTTTCTACCTCATTTTCTTAAGCATTTAACAAAACTTGAAAATTTTTAGATAATAAGGAGAAATTAAACAATGCTGAATTGGGAAAGTAAATTTCAATCATGGAAAAACAAACAGATTACTCGTCGTTCTGCTTTATCCGCCTTTAGCTATAGCCTAGTTTTATCTGCCACAGTATTTACTTGGAACATACCCCAGAATAGCATTCAGCAGCAAGCAATTTCATCTACTGGTAGTACAACTAATACAAATAGTAAGCTAATTGCTAATAATGATAAAAAAGTAGTGCGAATAGTTCGTTCCAAACAACTTACAGCCCTGGCAGTGTTAGAAAAAAAAGGTACTTTAGAAAAACGATTAGGAGCTTTAGGTTATAAAGTTGAATGGCCTGAATTTGCAGCCGGTCCCCAACAATTAGAGGCTTTAAATGCAGGTGGGTTAGATATTGCAGCCACAGCCGAATCACCTCCAGTTTTTTCTCAAGCTGCCGGAGTTCCTCTTGTTTATTTAGCGGCTAACTCCTCTGATGGTAGAGCAGTTTCACTTTTAGTTCCTCTCAATTCACCTGCCAAACGTTTTCAGGATTTGAAAGGTAAAAAAGTTGCCTTCCAAAAAGCATCTATTGGACATTACCTGACAGTTAGAGCAGCAGAAAGAGAAGGTTTAAAACTCGCGGATGTCAAGTCAGTTTTTTTAGCACCTCCAGATGCCAACGTTGCCTTTAGCCAAGGTAAAGTAGATGCTTGGTTTATTTGGGAGCCGTTTGTAACCAGAAATGTACAAAATAAAGTGGGTCGCGTTTTATTAGATGGTGGTAATGGTTTAAGAGATACCAACAACTTTTATTCTACCAATCGCAAATTTTATCAAGAAAATCCTCAAGTAATTAAAATTTTCCTAGAGGAATTACAAAAATCACAAGTCTGGTCTAAAAACAATCCTAAAGAAATTGCTCAGTTACTATCTGGTGCAACTCAGCTTGATGCGCCAACTTTAGAAAAAATGCACGGCAAATATCAATTTTCATTAGTGCCAATTAATGAAAAAGTGATCAAGAAACAACAAGAAGTCGCAGATAAATGGTATAGCTTGGGACTGATACCTAAAAAAGTCAATGTTAGAGATGGTTTTTTAACTCCTCAACAATATGCTGCAATTACTCCCAAGGAAGTGCTTGCTAAAAAATAGTATTTTGTGGTGGTTTTATTCCTCTTAATTTTTGCAATCAAGTAAATAGGGATAAAACTTAACTTAATTTTCGACAACAACTATATAACTTGGATGAATTTGATTTTTGATCATGCCAACACTTACTTTAACTAATTTTCAAATTACTCCTCTTGATGCACCATTAGGAGCGGTTGTAACTGGATTAGATGCTAGAAAATCTCTTGCTCCAGAAGCAATTTTACAACTTAAACAAGCATTACGTGATTATCATATTCTCATTTTCAAAAATCAACATCTTAATGATGAGCAATTTTTGAACTTTAGTTTTAACTTTGGTTCATTGTTTGTACCACCAGATGATGTTCCC
>JBJTTJ010000176.1:0-13141 GCA_046080125.1 Cuspidothrix sp. | reverse complement strand
ACGGCTGTACCTTTAGAGTTCCGCACCGCAAACCGTTCTCCAGCCAAACCATTGGCAAATAATACCCCACCAGTCGCACCATAAAGGCAGGTATTACCGACAATGACGTTTTGGGCGAAATCGTAGGTAGCATTAACTGGGGGTTTAATGATAATTTCTCCACCGTTCATACCCTTACCTACGTAGTCGTTAGCTTCACCAACTAGGGTAAGGGTGACACCATCGAGGTTAAACGCGCCGAAACTTTGCCCTACACTACCTTGAAACTTGAGGTTAATTTGCCCCTTAAAGCCGTCATCACCGTATTTATGAGCGATCGCCCCAGTTAACCTTGCACCGACTGTTCTATCGGTATTTACCACCGGGAAGGTTTTACTAACTGTGCCATGATTACTAATTGCACCTTGAATATCCGCGTCAGCCAATAATTGATCATCTAAAACAGGTCCGTTACCGTGGACTTCTGTATGGACTAACCAACTACGATTAACTTTTGCATCTGGTAACTTAGTTAAACAATCCAAATTCACAGCCTGGGTTTTACTCAAGCTAACATCAGAACGCACCGTTAATAAATCAGCGCGACCAATTACTTCCGATAAAGAACGATATCCCAATTTAGCCAACAGACTCCGCACCTCTTCAGCGATGAAGTAGAAGAAGTTAACAACGTGTTCAGGAATGCCAGTAAAGCGTTTTCGTAATTCTTCTTTCTGAGAAGCTACACCCACGGGACAGTTATTAGTGTGGCAAATCCGCGCCATAATGCAGCCTTCCGCAATCATAGCTATCGAACCAAATCCAAACTCCTCTGCCCCCATTAACGCCCCAATTAGGACATCCCAGCCGCTTTTGAGACCACCATCTACACGCAAGAGGACCCGATCGCGCAACCTATTTTCCATCAATACTCGATGTACTTCTGTTAAACCCAATTCCCAAGGACTACCGGCGTGTTTAATAGAAGAAAGAGGTGATGCACCAGTACCGCCATCATGTCCCGAAATTTGGATAATATCGGCGTTAGCCTTAGCCACACCCGCCGCAATTGTGCCAATGCCGATTTCTGCGACTAATTTCACCGAAACTTGGGCTTTCGGGTTAATTTGGTGCAAATCAAAAATTAACTGGGCTAAGTCTTCAATGGAGTAAATGTCATGGTGGGGCGGTGGAGAAATCAAGGTTACACCGGGCTTAGAACGGCGCAACATGGCAATATAGGGGCTTACCTTGGGTCCAGGTAGTTGTCCACCTTCCCCTGGTTTTGCACCTTGGGCAATTTTAATTTCTAGTTGTTGGGCTGTAGCTAAGTATTGGGGCGTAACTCCGAACCGTCCTGAAGCAATTTGTCTAATGGCACTTGCAGCCGTATCACCATTTCTTAACCCATTGAGATGGGGGAGGGTAGGAGATTTACCAGCCGTATCCACATCTCTCAAAATATTGTAGCGAACGGGATCTTCTCCACCTTCACCTGAGTTAGACCTACCACCAATGCGATTCATAGCGATCGCTAAGGTTTCATGCGCCTCCCGTGATAAAGCCCCTAAAGACATCCCACCCGTACAGAACCGCTTGACAATATCACTAACTGATTCTACCTCTTCTAGAGGAATTGATGAGCGATCGCTGTGAAAATCTAGCAAATCACGCAAGGCCGTTACCGGACGATTGCGCAGATGTTGCTTATAAACCTCATAATGGTCATAATTCTTACCATTGACAGCTTTATGCAGCGACTTCGCTAATTCTGGGCTATTCATGTGGTATTCACCACCGGGACGATATTGGACAAATCCTAAGTTTTCCAACTTTTTCGCCGTCAATTCGGGGAAAGCCTTACTGTGGAAAGATAACACCTCTTGTGCTAACTCACTCACACTTAAACCACCAATGCGGGAAGTTGTTCCCCGGAAACCCAAGTCCAACAAATCACGACCAATCCCAATAGCTTCAAATATCTGTGCTGCTTGATAACTGGAAAGTAGGGAAATACCCATCTTTGAGAGGATTTTCAGCAAACCCGATTCTACAGCTTGGCGATAATTTTCTTTAGCTTGTTCTACAGTCAGAGTGGCAATTTTACCCCGTTCCATAAACTGCTGGGTTTTGGGTTCAGACCGCCAAGCAGTAACAGTATCTAAGGCCATATAAGGACAAACCGCACCCGCACCATAACCCAGCAAACAAGCAAAATGATGGGTACTCCAACATTGGGCAGTATCTACAATTAAGGATGTTTTCATCCGTAACCCTTCACTGATTAAGTGATGGTGAACCGCACCGACGGCTAATAAGGGGGGAATATAAGTATATTCCGCCGCAATACCCGTACCTGTTCTGTCACTTAAGATTAAAATTTTCGCCCCTACCCGCACAGACTCAGCCGCTTGTTTTTGCAAAGCTTCCACAGCTATCTTTAAACCATTTAGTCCGGTAGCAATGGGGAATAGAGTTGATAATTCAGTCGTTGCAAACCCTGAAAGCTTAATAGCTTCTAACTCCGCTTTAATAAGTACAGGTGATTCTAACTTGAGTCTCCGGGCGTATTCTGGTTTAGGTTCTAATAAATTCCCCTTTTCACCCAACTCTACAGTTAAAGACATCACCAGCTTTTCCCTTAATGGGTCAATGGCCGGGTTAGTAACCTGGGCAAAACGCTGTTTAAAATAGTCATATAGCAAATGGGGTTTTTCTGACAACACAGCTAAGGGAATATCATCCCCCATACAGAAAGTTGCCTCTGCACCGGTACTAGCCATAGGATGAATTACCATTTCTACATCTTCTATGGTGTAACCAAAGGCTATTTGCTGCTGTAATAACAGTTGTGTATCAATTTTTTCAGAATTTTGTGATAAATGTCCATTGCCATAATTGTGGCTATGGTGTCCATTACCATTAACTACTAACTGTTCTTTAACTAAGTTACTCAATTCTAAGCGATGTTGTTGCAACCATTCCCCATAAGGATGTTGTTTAGCAATGCGTTGTTTAATCTCCCAATTCTTCAAAATTTCTTGGGTGTTTAAATCCACTGCAATCATTTGTCCTGGTCCAAGTCTGCCTTTTTCGAGAATATTCTCTTCCGGGAAGTCTACTACTCCCGCTTCAGAGGCCACGACAATATAATCATCTTTGGTAATCACATACCGCGCAGGTCTTAACCCATTCCGGTCTAATGTCGCCCCTACCTTCTTCCCATCGCTAAATACTAACAGTGCCGGGCCGTCCCATGCCTCTTGCAGACCACTGTAATATTCATAAAAATCCACAATTTCTGGATATTTAGCCAAGGAAGGCTGATTTTTATATGCTTCGGGAACCATCATCATTAATCCTTCTAGGGGGCTGCGTCCCGAACGCACTAATAACTCCAATACATTGTCTAAGGTAGCAGAGTCACTATTATCAACATTTACCACTGGTTTGAGTTCCTCAAACCGATCTTCCCAAATCGGATGACTCAGGGTGGCTTCCCGTGCCTTCATCCAATTAATATTCCCTAACAGGGTGTTAATTTCCCCGTTGTGACCTAATAGCCGCATGGGTTGGGCTAAAGGCCATTTAGGCATTGTATTGGTACTAAAGCGGCGATGATATACTGCAAATGCCACTTTAAAAGCCGGATTTTTTAAATCTTGGTAAAAATCCCCCAATACCGAGGAACGTACCATGCCTTTATAAACTATTGTCCGGCTAGACAAGGAACAGACATAGAAATCTGCGGAAATTTTTCTGCCCGCTTCCATAATTCGGCAACGAGCAATATACAATTCTCTTTCTAATTCATCGCCGCTTTTATCAGCACAAGAAATGATAACCTGCGCTATTTGAGGCTGATTTTCTTTGGCTTGTATCCCTAATACTTCTGGATGTACTGGAACTACTCGCCACCCCAGTATAGTCAATTTTTCTTCTGTTGCTATTTGTGCAAATTCCGTCTTAGCTTTTTCTGCGGCATTGGCATCCTGGGGAAAAAATATCATCCCCACTGCCATATTACCTAAGTTAGAGAAGTCAATTTTACCAGCGTTTTCCCGTGCCAATAATTCCCAAGGAATAGCGGTTAATATTCCTGCACCATCACCAGAATCTTGGTCAGCGCTACAACCACCTCTGTGTTCTAAGCAAGTTAAAGCAGTTAAAGCTTTTTCTAAAATTTCATGGCTGGCAATATTTTGACGATGGGTAATAAACCCAACTCCACAAGCATCTCTTTCTTCTACTAACCACCTTTGACCGGGGTATGTCTCTTGAGAATTCATATCGGAAGTTTGCTGACCCTGATTCAATGACTGATGACTCATACTCTATTCCTGAAATTTTGAGGTACGGATGTTGCTATTGCTCCCGGAGGAAAATATCTCAATTATGGCTAATGCCACATTGATACTATCGGCACTGGGTAAAAATACATAATTACTAAAATTTAGGGATAACAATTTTAGCCTTAGCTTGACATTTAGCCAAAGCTGTGTTACCAATGCCTATTTATTTTCTATTTGCTTATGCACTGTTGAAAAAAACTATAGCAGGTAGCAGGTGACAGTGAATAGTTTTACCAGTGACCAATGAGAGTGAATAATTTTAGCAATGACTAGGAGGAAGCGATTATATTATTTTACACAATTATTGCTAGTATTCTTAGCATCATAATTGTTGACTTCTCTTGAGAAGAGAGAAAAACCCAATATATATATTATCACGATTATTTCTAAAAAAGATCATTATTTTTTCAATTTGCGGACAAATTTTTCTGTGGCTAATGGGTTAGCATGATAACTTTACCAAGTCTATGAAATTCTTGAATCCTGTGTCACCGCTACTGTCAACAGCACTATATTTTGCCGCCACTTATGGGGCATTTGCTCAAAATACGCCTAAGTTACTCACACCCTTAACAACGATGAGGTTAAGCCAAGCTGCATCTACACAGGGTGCTGGTAATCAAATTATTCTCAATGGACGCACCTTACAAGGAGCATGGCTACAGTCAATAGCCGGACCGACAGAAGTACGCACTTATCTTAGTGATGGCGCAATTAAACAGTTTATAGGCATAGATTTACTTAGTAGCAACAATCCTCATCAACAACCAATACAGTGGTTTTCTAGCTCGACATATCCCCTAATTTTAAATACCGACTTGAGAGCAGGATATCGCTATTTAGATGTTACTCAATTAGCAATGAAACAGGGTTGGCAAATTCAAGCCAATGGTAACAGCTTAGTAATTTTCACTCCTCCATCCCAACTGAAAAACATTCGTTTGGGGAAACAACCAGAAGCAGATAGGGTTGTTCTAGATCTAGATATACCAACTCCTTGGCAGATTAGACAAGAGTTACCAGTTAAAAAAGTTGTTGATCCTGACGAAATAACCCCTAAGTCTACCACACCACCCCATCGAGAATGGACTGTCACCTTAGATGGTATTGCTGACCCGGCTTTAATCCAACGGTATAACCTCCAACCTCCGACAATACCAAATCCTAAATCACTAATTCAAAAAGTGGAAGTGGTGAATAATCAAACCATTATCCGTCTGAGTATTCCCTTTGGTCAATCAGTCCGAGTTAGTGCCATTCCCCAACCTAATCGCCTAGTTTTGGATATTCGTCCTGATGGTTTACCAGAGAGAAATATTGCCTGGTACCGGGGATTACAATGGCGACAGCAGTGGGTAAATTTAGGCACAGAACGCTTTCCCGTGGTCTGGTTGGATATCAACCCCCGCACGGTGGGATTAAGCATTAAACCCATAGTAACAAACTCACAAACGGTTACAGGTATTGCCCCTTTATTACAAACTGCTCAAAATTACTTAGCTGTAGCCGCCATTAATGGTGGTTATTTTAACCGCAATAACAAATTACCTTTAGGGGCAATTCGTCGGGATTATGAATGGATATCTGGTCCGATTTTAAATCGAGGAGCGATCGCTTGGAATAATAACGGACAATTTTATTTTGGTCGTCTCACACTCACGGAAACTCTAGTTACCAATAATCAGCGTTTACCCATACTCTTACTCAATAGTGGCTATGTACAAAGCGGTATAGCTCGTTATACTCCAACCTGGGGAAATACTTATACACCCCTAACTGATAATGAAACGATAGTGATTGTGCAAAACAATCAAGTAACAAATCAGTTACTAGGAGGTAAAAGCGGTATAACTCCTATTCCCATACCCGAAAACGGTTATCTTCTGATTTTCCGTAATCAAACTCCACAGTTACCCATAGGCACAAAAGTTAATCTTACCAGCACTACTACCACCCCAGAATTTAGTCGCTATCCCCATATTATTGGCGCAGGTCCTCTATTAGTAGAAAATCGCCAAATAGTTCTTAATGGTCTAGGAGAAAAATTCAACCCGGCTTTTATGAAGGGTCAAGCAGTCCGCAGCAGTATTTGTACTAATTCTACAGGTAATTTAATGATTGCTGCCGTAAATAATCGTGCTGGAGGTGGCGGTCCAACCCTGGAGGAACAAGCAAAACTAATGCAAGCTATGGGTTGTATTCATGCCTTGAACTTAGATGGTGGTAGTTCTACAAGTCTTTATTTAGGTGGTCAACTACTTGACCGTTCCCCTAATACCGCAGCACGTGTTCATAATGGGATTGGGATTTTTCTCGAATCTAAGTCTAAGTAGGTTGGCGTTAAAAATTGTCCTAGGAATTATTTTTTTGATGAAGAATTTATGTAGAGACATAAATTTAAGCAAAAAAACATTACCGCTTGATGATGAGTTTTGTTATCTTGATCAAGATGGCTCACCCTCGCCCCAGTAGCATTAATTTTTAAGACTAAAAAGGGACTTTTTATGTCTATTCATGAGGTAACTATGGCTAAATTATCACAAACTCCGCCAACTCACACCCTGACACTACAACCTGCGATTAATTCTAAAACTGCGGCGGCCGGGGAATTACGCCCTTGGGGTTCTTTTACTGTCTTGGAAGAAGGACGAGGATATAAAATCAAGCGGATTGAAGTTAAACCCGGACATCGCCTTAGTTTACAAATGCACCATCACCGTAGTGAACACTGGATTGTTGTTTCTGGTACAGCTAAAGTAGTGTGTGGCAACAGCGAAATATTATTAAGCAATAATCAATCAACCTATGTCCCACAATGTACCATTCATCGCTTAGAAAATCCTGGTGTTATTCCCTTAGTCTTAATTGAGGTTCAAAATGGTGAATATTTAGGAGAAGATGATATTATTCGCTATCAAGATGACTACGCCCGTTCAGAAAAATAACTAGGGGATAACAGAAGCAAATTTTTCCCACTAACAACTCACAACTGACCAATAAGAAAATTCCATGATTCATTTGAGCCCAGCCGCCATTCATGAAATCGGACGTTTAAAAGCTAAACAACCATCAGATATTTTATTTCGCTTGCACGTCAAATCTGGAGGTTGTGCTGATTGGTTTTATGATCTGGCTTTTGATACAACAGTACAATCTCACGATCAAGTGCTAGAGTTACATGATATTCATCTGGTTATAGACTCTCAAAGCCTAAACTACATAAATGGCCTGTCAATAGATTATTCAGAAGATTTAATGGGTGGTGCTTTTCGCTTTCACAACCCCCAAGCAACATCTACCTGTAGTTGTGGCAATTCTTTTTCTATTGGTTAGTTGTCAGTGGTCAGTTGTCAGTGGTCAGTAAAAAAATCTTCTCCTGTTCCCTGTTCCCTGTTCCCTCCTAAAATAAATGATTGACAGAAAATCAGAAAAAAAGATATAATCAGGATTTGTTAAAACTTAGATTATAAAGCAGCTTCACGCGCTGTAACTCATGCCAACTATACAGCAGCTAATACGTAGTGAGCGCGAACTAGCGCGTCAGAAAACCAAGTCCCCTGCTCTGAAACAATGCCCCCAACGCCGGGGGGTGTGTACTAGAGTATATACAACTACACCTAAAAAGCCAAACTCCGCTCTCCGTAAGGTAGCGAGAGTAAGACTTACATCTGGATTTGAGGTTACAGCTTACATCCCAGGTATTGGTCATAACTTGCAAGAACACTCCGTAGTTATGATTCGTGGTGGTCGGGTGAAAGATTTGCCCGGAGTTAGATATCATATTATCCGTGGCACATTAGACACAGCCGGAGTTAAAGACCGGAAGCAAGGCCGTTCCAAATATGGAACTAAGCGCCAAAAAGCAGCTAAAAAATAGGTAAGAGGCGATTAATCGCATCAATTACGGTTAATCGTCCTACCTGGAACTGGATGAAGCTAAACACCAGCAGGAACAAATTTTTTCCAGAAATCAAACTGTATCTGGGGTAAAATTCAAGTTGCATGAGTTTGGAGAGGATAATCCTGTAAACGATAACAGCACTTTAATCTAAATTTTAAAGTTGATTACGTTGTCGTCTTCTGTTTCTGGTAGCAGATAATAAGCGAATTAATTCAGCCTCCTTGCGACTGATAACGATAGCGTGGCGTAAGCCATAGAAAAAACTCAGGAAAAGAGAGCGGATAATTCAACCGCTTTTAGTCGCCTGGGTTCTGATAGCATATAATTTCATGGTCAAATTTCCCATTTAAGGATGAAGTATGTCTCGTCGTGGTGTTAGCCAAAGGCGCCCAGTGCCGCCTGACTCTGTGTATAATAGTCGTCTGATCAGTATGATGATGCGACGGGTAATGCGTCATGGCAAGAAATCACTTGCTGCAAGAATAGTTTATGACGCTTTGAAAACAATTGAAGATCGCACAGGATCTAGTCCTTTAGAAACCTTTGAAAGAGCAGTACGTAACGCTACACCATTGGTGGAAGTAAAAGCCAGACGTGTAGGTGGAGCGACTTATCAAGTTCCTATGGAAGTACGATCAGATCGTGGTACTACTTTAGCATTGCGTTGGTTGGTACAATATTCTCGCCAGCGTCCCGGCAGAACTATGGCTGCTAGACTGGCTAATGAACTAATGGATGCGGCAAACGAAACTGGCAGTGCTATTCGTAAGCGCGAAGAAACGCACCGGATGGCGGAAGCAAACAAAGCATTCGCACACTATCGTTACTAAGTAGAAAAGCGATATATGGTCTTATTGTGTGCAGTATATCGTAGAATTTATGGCTAATGCCCAACCAAGGCAACAGCCTAGCTACGCTAAGAAAAATACGGTTTTCCGTAAGAGTATAGGATCTTAACAAAGATTAATATACAAGATATCATAAGGCAACAACGATAGGAGGTAACTGTGGCACGCACGAACCCGCTAGAGAAAGTACGCAATATCGGTATTGCGGCGCATATAGATGCGGGAAAAACAACGACGACAGAGAGAATATTATTTTACTCTGGGATAATTCATAAAATTGGTGAAGTTCACGAAGGAACTGCTGTTACAGACTGGATGGATCAGGAGCGGGAGCGGGGAATTACTATCACCGCAGCAGCAATTAGTACCAGCTGGCAAGATCATCAAATTAACATTATTGATACGCCGGGTCACGTAGACTTCACAATTGAAGTTGAACGTTCCATGCGAGTGTTAGACGGTGTAATTGCTGTATTTTGTTCCGTGGGTGGTGTACAACCACAATCAGAAACGGTATGGCGACAAGCAGACCGCTATAAAGTGCCTCGGATTGCTTTTATTAACAAGATGGATCGCACGGGCGCGAACTTCTACAAAGTGCATGAGCAAATGCGCGATCGCTTGCGTGCCAATGCCATTGCCATCCAATTGCCTATTGGTAGCGAAACCGAATTTAAAGGCATTGTTGATCTGGTGCGAATGTGTGCGTATATTTACACCAACGACCAAGGAACTGATATCCAGGAAACAACAATTCCTGAAGACTTACAAGACCAGGCGGCAGAGTATCGGACAAAGCTGATAGAAGCAGTAGCCGAAACAGAAGATGCGCTGATGACAAAATACTTCGATGGTGAAGAACTGACAGAAGCGGAAATCCGTTCTGCTTTAAGAAAAGGGACAATTGAGGGGACAATTGTACCAGTGCTATGCGGTTCAGCCTTTAAGAACAAAGGTGTGCAACTGATGTTGGACGCAGTGATAGATTACCTGCCAGCCCCAACAGAAGTACCACCAATTCAAGGTACACTGCTCAATGGTGATACCGTAGAACGTCATGCTGATGATAACGAACCATTATCAGCTTTGGCATTTAAAATTATGGCCGATCCTTACGGTCGTCTGACATTCGTTCGTGTTTATTCTGGAGTGCTGAAGAAAGGTAGTTACGTTCTTAATGCCAGCAAGAATAAAAAAGAACGGATTTCTCGGTTAGTGCTGATGAAGGCAGATGACAGACAAGACGTAGATGAACTACGAGCAGGTGATTTAGGCGCGGCATTGGGATTGAAAGACACCTTGACAGGCGATACTCTGTGTGATGAAGCAGCACCAGTAATTCTAGAATCCCTGTTTATTCCCGATCCTGTCATCTCGGTAGCGGTTGAGCCCAAAACCAAGAATGATATGGATAAACTATCCAAAGCACTACAATCTCTGAGTGAAGAAGATCCTACGTTCCGCGTAAGCGTAGATCCGGAAACTAATCAAACAGTGATTGCTGGTATGGGGGAATTACACCTAGAGATTCTAGTAGACCGGATGTTAAGGGAATTTAAGGTAGAGGCTAACGTGGGTGCGCCCCAGGTAGCTTACCGAGAAACAATTCGCAAAGCCGTCACTAGAGTAGAAGGTAAATTTATCCGCCAAAGTGGTGGTAAAGGTCAATATGGTCACGTGGTCATTGACTTAGAACCGGGAGAAGTAGGCAGTGGGTTTGAATTCGTCTCCAAAATAGTCGGTGGTACAGTACCTAAAGAGTACGTTGGACCTGCAGAACAGGGAATGAAAGAATGTTGTGAATCTGGTGTGGTTGCTGGATATCCACTCATTGATGTCAAAGCCACTTTGGTAGACGGTTCTTACCACGATGTAGACTCTTCGGAAATGGCTTTTAAAATCGCCGGCTCAATGGCAATGAAAGAGGCTGTATCAAAAGCTTCACCTGTTATCTTAGAGCCGATGATGAAAGTTGAAGTTGAAGTACCAGAAGATTTTATGGGAACTGTGATGGGCGATTTAATCTCCCGTCGAGGACAGATTGAAAGCCAAAGCACTGAACAAGGACTGGCTAAGGTGGCATCGAAAGTTCCACTGGCAACCATGTTTGGTTATGCTACTGATATCCGGTCAAAAACCCAAGGTCGGGGTATTTTTACGATGGAGTTTAGTCACTACGAAGAAGTACCTCGGAGTGTAGCTGAAACTATCATTGCCAAAAGTAAAGGGAACGCTTAATTAAAAAAGGAAAAGAGTATACATGGCACGCGCAAAGTTTGAAAGAACTAAACCTCACGTTAATATCGGTACTGTTGGCCACGTTGACCACGGCAAAACTACTCTAACAGCAGCTATTACCATGACCTTGGCTGCTATGGGTCAGGCTGTAGCCAAAGGCTACGACCAAATTGATAATGCACCAGAAGAAAAAGCCCGGGGTATTACAATCAATACGGCTCACGTTGAGTACGAAACCGCAAACCGTCACTATGCTCACGTGGATTGTCCAGGACACGCTGACTATGTGAAGAACATGATCACAGGTGCGGCACAAATGGACGGAGGTATCTTGGTAGTTGCGGCTACGGATGGTCCTATGCCCCAAACCCGTGAACACATCCTTTTGGCAAAACAAGTAGGTGTTCCTAGCTTGGTTGTCTTCTTGAACAAAGAAGATATGATGGATGACCCAGAATTGCTGGAATTAGTAGAACTAGAATTAAGGGAACTACTCAGCAGCTACGATTTCCCTGGTGATGATATTCCCATTATCAAAGGTTCAGGTCTGAAAGCTTTAGAAGCAATGACCGCTAACCCCAAAACTCAACGTGGTGAAAATGAGTGGGTAGACAAAATCTACGCGCTGATGGATGCTGTAGATGAAGCTATTCCTACTCCTGAGCGTGATGTTGATAAACCATTCTTAATGGCAGTAGAAGACGTATTCTCCATCACAGGTCGTGGTACAGTTGCTACCGGTCGGATTGAGCGCGGTATTGTCAAAGTTGGTGATAACGTGGAGTTGGTAGGTATCAAAGATACTCGCGCTACTACCGTAACTGGAATCGAGATGTTCAAGAAGAGTCTCGATGAAGGTCAAGCCGGGGATAACGCAGGTGTATTACTGCGGGGTATCCAAAAAGCTGATATTGAACGGGGTATGGTAATTGCTAAACCCAAATCAATTACTCCTCACACTCAATTTGAAGGGGAAGTATACGTACTCAAAGAGTCAGAAGGTGGTCGTAAAACTCCATTTTTCTCTGGCTACCGTCCTCAGTTCTATGTGCGGACAACTGATGTAACTGGTACAATCACAGCGTTTACCGCTGATAGTGGTGATGCGGCAGAAATGGTGATGCCCGGAGATCGGATCAAGATGACAGTGGAATTAATTAACCCCATTGCAATTGAACAAGGTATGCGCTTCGCTATTCGTGAAGGTGGCCGGACTATTGGTGCGGGTGTTGTGGCTAAGATATTGAAATAACACTCACCTTTTTGCTCTATAAAAAAAGGAGCGGAGATGAATCATAAAATCTCTGCTCCTTTCTATTCCCAAAAACTATTTTGGATTTTAAATTTTAAATTCGAGATGACATCTAAAAATCTAAAATCTAAAATCTAAAATCTAAAGTCTAAAATTTACCGAACCTGGAAAACTCTCATATGGCAACTCTACAGCAGCAGAAGATTAGAATTCGTTTAAAGGCGTTTGATAGACGGTTATTAGATACATCTTGCGAGAAGATTGTAGATACTGCTAACCGAACCAACGCTACAGCTATAGGACCAATTCCTTTACCAACAAAACGAAAGATCTATTGCGTACTCAGATCACCTCACGTAGATAAAGATTCCCGTGAACACTTTGAAACCCGCACCCATCGTCGGATTATTGACATTTATCAGCCTTCTTCTAAAACTATTGATGCACTCATGAAGCTGGATTTGCCCTCTGGTGTGGATATTGAAGTCAAATTGTAAGTTGGTCAGTTGTTAGTGGTCAGTGGTCAGTGGTCATTTGACAACTAACAACGAACAATTAACAATTAACAATT
>JBJTTJ010000175.1:0-6930 GCA_046080125.1 Cuspidothrix sp. | reverse complement strand
TTATGAAAGGGAACAGGGAATAGAAAAGAGGTTGTCAACTTGGGGTAAAATACCCAGACAAGTGATTATATTAGGGTTAGGGAATGAGTTCTGTAATTAAAGTAGATATACCAGAAAAATCCTATGATATTACCATTGCATCTGGGAGTTTAGATCAACTAGGTGAACAAATGGCCAGTTTGAAACTAGGTAAGAAAGTGTTGCTAGTTTCCAACCCGATGATATTTAAACATTATGGCGAAAGAGCGATCGCATCCTTAGAAAAAGCCGGTTTTCAGGTTGTCAGTTACAACCTACCCCCCGGAGAACGTTACAAAACCCTCAACTCCATTCAAAAACTCTACGATATTGCCCTGGAAAATCGCCTAGAACGCTCCTCCACAATGGTGGCCTTGGGGGGAGGTGTAATTGGTGATATGACAGGATTTGCCGCCGCCACATGGCTGCGAGGCATCAACGTTGTGCAAGTTCCCACCAGTCTCCTGGCAATGGTAGACTCAGCTATTGGTGGCAAAACAGGTGTAAATCATCCCCAGGGTAAAAACTTGATTGGTGCATTCCATCAACCTAGTTTAGTTTTAATTGACCCAGAGGTATTAAAAACCCTACCTACTAGGGAATTCAGGGCAGGAATGGCAGAGGTGATCAAATACGGTGTCATTTGGGATACTGAATTGTTTACTCAATTAGAACTCAGTAAACACCTTGACCAACTCCGCTATGTAAAATCCGACCTGATAAACAGCATACTAACTCATTCCTGTCAAGCAAAGGCAGATGTTGTCAGCAAAGATGAAAAAGAATCTGGACTCAGGGCAATTTTAAATTATGGTCATACCATCGGCCATGCAGTAGAAAGTCTCACAGACTATCGTCTGTTGAAACATGGTGAAGCTGTAGGTATTGGTATGGTAGCAGCAGGAGACATTGCGGTAAAGTTAGGACTTTGGCCACAAGCAGACACAGAACGTCAAAACGCCCTAATCAAAAAAGCGGGATTGCCAACGCAAATACCCGCAAATTTAGATATTGAAGCTCTGATTAATGCTTTACAATTAGACAAAAAAGTTAAATCTGGGAAAGTCCGATTTGTACTACCAACCCAAATTGGTGTAGTTAAAGTTACCGACGAAGTACCAACAGAAATAATCAGAGAAGTGTTAACTTTCGCTTAATCAAACTGGTAAAGGCGCTAGACCATTCAACTGACGAGCGGCATTGATACAAACGGGGCAATCACAGCCAAATAACTTGATAGCTAGATCGCTGTCTGCTTCAGAAAATTCTAATTCCTTGGGATTGTTTGTATCTGCTTGTGCTATTTGCACCGGTTCTTTGGCAACAGTGGGGGGAGTATTACTTACCTGAATACATACCTGTTTTGCTGTTGCTGAATGTGGAGACATAACACAAGATAGGTGAGTCCCAGCAGAATCAATGGTTTGACTAGCATGAACAGGTCTAGCCATCATCACCATAGATATAACAGATGTAAACAATACGGGACTAGAAATCAGAGTTAAAATAAATCTTTTGTTCATGTACTCTTAAAATCCTTGTCATTAGGGAAATAAAGTGATTCATCTAGAACTTACGCACGAATTAATCAAAAACCTGACTTTTTCCTAGGGGTTCATGAATTGCCCCTACTTTGATGATATTTTGCGTAAGTCCTGTTATCCTTTCCGCCATAATGGTTGTTAACAATTTGCGGAAGTCTTCACCTTCAATATACTGCTATAGCTGAATACTTAGATTTGCGCTACTAATCGCTGCTCTAGTAAATCCATTAATTCATCTATATTTTTTCCTAATTTGTGAAAATGGGTTTCTGGTGATAATTTAGGTGCAAATTGAATTAGTTTAATTTCTCCTTTACCAATAGCAATCATCACCACTTCCGTTTCTGGTTTGTTATTATCAATAATTCCCAAAAGTTCTTGTAGTCGGTTTTCGACTCGATCATTTAATTTTTCTAGTTCAGTTTGGGGACAATAAACAAAATGTGGTTGGGGAAGTAAATTAATGCCGATAGTACCCTGACTATTGCCATTTTCTAACCATAACCCCCAAAAAAGTGCTGCTAATTCTGGTTGGTTATCCTTGACAAATCTATCTAATTGTCCTCGCCATTTATTCTCTTCTGTTTCTGGTTGGGGAATACTAAACATGATGATTAATTGGTAATTTTTGGTAATTTTATTATCATGATTCAGGTGGGGCGATGATATCCCCGACTTCTGTGATAAATTCATAACTTATGGACATAATAAATAAAAGAAGTCGAGGATATGGATATTAAAGATGGTTATACCTGCATTCTTAGCATTTTACCTTGTGTATCTTAACCCAGATTGGACACTCCAGAGACTTGTATAAATGCCATTTTTTTCTAATAGTTGTTCGTGAGTTCCGGCTTCAACTAACTTACCATGTTCCATGACATAAATACAGTCAGCATTGCGGATGGTGGAAAGACGGTGGGCGATCGCTATCGTAGTTCGATTTACTGTAATCCGGTCTAGGGAACGTTGAATAGCAGCTTCAGTTTCATTATCTACTGCTGAGGTAGCTTCATCTAAAATTAAAATTGGCGGATCTTTTAAAACTGCACGAGCGATCGCAATTCGTTGTCTTTGTCCTCCAGATAGCTTTTGTCCCCTCTCCCCTACAATTGTCTCATAACCTTGGGGCAAATTCATAATAAAATCATGAGCTTCCGCTATTTTTGCCGCCATGACAATATCTTCATTACTAGCAGTAAAAGTACCATAGGCAATATTTTCTGCTACCGTACCATGAAATAAAAACACATCCTGACTTACTAACCCAATACAACGGCGTAAATCTCGCAAATTTAACTGTTGTAAATCAATCCCATCTAAGGTAATTTTACCATTTTCTACTTCATAAAACCGCAGCAATAGTTTAACTAAAGTGCTTTTACCTGAACCGGTTGAACCGACAATAGCAATGGTATTTCCCGCCGGAATTTCTAAAGATAAATCCTTAATAATTGGGTTTCTACTTTGATAGGCAAAGGTAACATGATGGAATTCTAAATTACCCTTAACTATATCCACAGGTAAATCAATATGTCCGGGATGAATTGCTACAGGAGTATCTAATAAATCCATAACTCGATTAGTAGAAGCCATCGCCCTTTGATATAAATCAAAAGTATCACCTAATCTAGTTAAAGGCCATAGTAAAAGCTGGACTAAAAACACCAAAGAACTATAAGCACCTACAGCCAATCTTCCTTCTACTACTTCCATTCCTCCGAACAACAGCAAAATTGTAAAAGCTGCCAAAATGAACATCCGAATAATGGGAATATAAGCCGCCGATAAAGCAATTGCCTTAGCATTACTTTGACGATAGGCATTACTTTCCAATTCTACCCGGATTGCTTCGTAATTTTCCGCCGTAAAACTTTTAATTGTTGTAATGCCACTTAAATTATTAGATAATCTGCCATTTAATAAACCTACCTTTTCCCGCACATCCGCATAACGAGGCGCGAGAAACCTTTGAAAAACTACCGAACCACCGAGAATTAATGGCATCGGTAAAATTGCCATCCAAGCCACACTAGGGGCTAAGATAAAAAACGCCCCGCCAACAATAAGAATAGTTGTAGTTACCTGGATAATATCATTCGCGCCTACATCTAAAAACCGTTCTAATTGGTTAATATCATCACTTAAAATAGACATTAACCCACCTGTACTGCGTTCTTCAAAATAGGCTAGTTCTAACTCTTGCAGATGTTTATATGCGTCTAATCTTAAATTATGCTGTACGTTCTGACCCAAATTGCGCCACAGCAATTTAAGACAATATTCAAACAATGACTCTAATATCCAAGTAATCACCGTTAACAACGATAAAATCAGAAATTGCCCATAAATATCTTTAACTCCTAACCGAGCAATGATAGAATCCTGTTGCTTGACTACCACATCTACAGCAATTCCAATTAATACTGGCGGTGCCAAGTCAAAAATTTTATTCAGGACAGAAGCACCAATGGCCAAACGAATCTGTTTAACATACCGATGCCCATAGTTAAATAAACGCCCAAGAGGACGGAGGCGATATTTCCGTCTTCTTGATAATCTAGGAGATTTGAATGGTATAGTCACGTGAATTGCCAATTACTTGCAGCTAATTTTACCACAAAATCGAGCTAATTAGCTGTTGAGATGGAATCAACAGATACATTAATTTTACTTGGGTAACATATTACCATTTATCATCATTAAATTTTGGATTTTAGATTTTAGATTTTGGATTATTATCTGCAATATTCAATAATCAAGCCAGACTCCCACATCTGTGTTATTGTAATAACCCGGAAAAATTAGTAACTATTAAATTGGCAAACGACAGTTTTGGGAACTATATTAGAAAAATATTCTCCCCAGAACGGAGAGTAACAGCAAAACAGGTTATCGGTAAACACACCCGACAAAACAAACATTCCTACTTAAACTGAGGGAATATCCCATATCAATCTTGATTTTGTTCCCCAATGCTAGTAATCTAAGCAAATCTCCATCCGCTAACCTGAACCAGACCTAACACTAGACAAATCAATAATTATGTCTACTTCCAATCACCAGAAACTCACACTCCAAGAAGCCAAAAAAATACTCAACAAATTCAACTGTCTGGATATTGCCCCTATCCTCAAACCGTCAGAAAAAATTGTCACCCGTGAGGCATTAATTTTTCTCACCAGTTTGACGGACTATCAAATATTAGGTATTTGTGCTGATACTGCCGCAGCAGGAATTTTAGCGATGAGAACCTATTCTCGCGCTTTAGGTTATCAAGCACCAACAGATTTACCTGAACCAGAAGGACCAGTTTACATCAAATTGAATGGCAAAAATGGCTTGTGTTATCTCGATTCTTATTCTGGACATCATCGGGGAGTGTTAGTATCTTGCCAGTCCTATCAAGCGGGAGGAGTTAACGAAATGTATGGACATTTACCTCTCGATTTATTTGTCTAAAATCAGGGTTACAATTATCTGTAAGGTGGGCTATGCCCACCTCATTCCTAGTTACTAAATACCACATAATATGAGCATTATTACACTGCAATCAGTTAAAAAAGATTTTGGCATCAAAGAACTTTTAAAAAACGCAAATTTTAGTCTTGATAATAATGATAAAGTCGGCTTAATCGGTACGAATGGTTCTGGTAAATCAACCTTATTAAAAATGATTGCCGGATTAGAACCAACTGATAGCGGGCAAATTTTAGTTAACTCTGGGTCAAAAATTGTTTACTTGCCTCAACAGCCAGATATGGATGAAAATCATACTGTTTTAGAACAGGTATTTGCCGACAGTGGTGAACAAATGAAGCTGGTTAGAGAGTATGAAGAACTATCTGATAAATTGGCACATTATCCCCAAGATAGTCAACTAATGTCCCGTCTTGCCAATGTGATGCAGCGTATGGATGCTACTGGTGCATGGGAATTAGAAACTAACGCTAAAATCATTTTAACAAAGTTAGGAATTGCTGATTTTGATCTCAAAGTCGGGACATTATCAGGAGGATATCGTAAACGCATCGCTTTAGCCGCAGCTTTAATATCTGAACCAGATTTATTGTTAATGGATGAACCCACAAACCATTTAGATGCTCTATCTGTAGAATGGTTACAAAGTTACTTGAATCGCTATCGTGGCGCACTTTTATTAATTACCCATGATCGTTATTTTTTAGATAAAGTTACTAATAGAATTATCGAAATTGATCGCGGTGATATTTACAATTATACAGGAAATTACTCCTATTATTTAGAAAAGAAAGCCTTGGCTGAAGAATCTGCCCTTAGCACTCAACGTAAACATCAAGGTATTTTACGTCGGGAATTAGAATGGCTAAAAAAGGGACCAAAAGCTAGAAGTACAAAGCAAAAAGCCAGAATTGAACGCGCTCATGCACTACAAGAAACCGAATTTAAACAACTCAATGGTAAAGTTGATATTTCCACAGTTAGCCGGCGCATTGGTAAAAAAGTAATTGCAGTTAATCATATTACCAAATCCTACAACAGTAGAACCTTAATCAATAATTTTACTTATGAATTTAGCCCAGAAGATAGGATTGGTATTATTGGCGGTAATGGCGCAGGAAAATCTACCTTAATGGATATTATTATCGGTAAAGTAACACCAGATGCAGGTACAGTAGAAATAGGTAGCACCATTCACATTGGTTATTTTAATCAACATTCAGAAGAATTATTAACGGCCGTTAATGAAGAACAGCGCGTCATTGATTATATCAAAGAAGAAGGAGAATTTATCCAAATATCCGACGGCACAAAAATCACCGCTTCCCAAATGTTGGAGAGATTCTTGTTTCCTGGAAATCAACAATATGCACCCATTAATAAACTTTCTGGAGGAGAAAAACGCCGCTTATTTTTATTGCGTATTCTCATTAGTGCGCCCAACGTCTTAATTTTAGATGAACCCACCAATGATTTAGATGTGCAGACATTAGCAGTATTAGAAGAATATTTAGAAGATTTTACAGGTTGTGTAATTGTAGTTTCCCATGATCGTTACTTTTTAGATCGCACAGTAGATAAAATTTTTGCCTTAGAACCAGGTGGCAGTTTACGCCAATATCCGGGCAATTATTCCATTTATTTAGACTATAAAAAAGCGGAAGAATCCCAACAACAGGAAACTACAAAAACTGTAGTGATAGAAAAGGAAAAAGTTGTATCTACAGTTACAGAAACTAAAAAACGTCGCCGATTATCCAATTGGGAAAGAAGAGAATTTGAAGAATTAGAAGGAAAAATCACCCAATTAGAAACAGACAAAGCAGAAGTAGAAAAAACCCTAGCAAATATGGCTGGAAATTATAGCCAAGTACAAAAACTCTATGAA
>JBJTTJ010000174.1:0-1670 GCA_046080125.1 Cuspidothrix sp. | reverse complement strand
TTGTAATTTATGTCTTTGTGTCTCCATGGGGATACCATCATCACAAGGAAGTTCTGCCTGGGTGGGTGGCAGTTTAACGCTAGGTTCAGCTAAAACAGTTTCTAACATAGCTGTTAAATTTAGTTAGAAATTACTTAATATATTCATACTAATATGAAATGATCGGAAATTGACAAGATGATCAGAAATAATAAATCTGATCGGTACTCCTGAAATGTTACATGATCAGGACTTACGCAAAAGGGAACGAAAGTAGGGGTAAGAATAAGGTTTTCAGTCACATCTTGCGTAAGTCCTAATGATTATGATACTGTGGGTCTTACATTTAGTCATTAATTTTTATGAAACGTCGAGCTATTGTTAACAGACTATCTCAAGGTGCGATCGCTGCTACGGGAGTTGCTATTGTTGGCGGGTGTCAAAAGGCACAAAATAAAGCGGCAAATAGTCCAACCAATACCGATAATTTACCTAGTATTAAATGGCAAATGGCTACAAGTTGGCCAACATCCTTAGAAACTATTTTTGGGGGGGCGCAGGTATTAGCAGAACGGGTTAAAGCTCTCACAAACGGTAAATTTGTCATCGAACCCCGTGCAGCCGGTGACATAGCCCCCGGTTTAGAAGTTCTCAACGTTGTTTCTCAAGGTGCTGTACAAGCAGGACACACCTCCGCTTATTACTACATCGGCAAGAGTCCAGCCTTGGCTTTTGGTACATCTGTACCATTTGGACTTAATGCCCAACAACAAAACGCTTGGTTATATGAAGGCGGTGGTTTAGTTAAACTTCAGGAAATTTACGTGCGTAAATTTAATGTAATTCAATTTCCTGCGGGAAATACGGGTACACAGATGGGGGGATGGTTCCGCAACGAAGTGAAAACACTTAATGACTTAAAAGGTCTAAAAATGCGGATACCCGGTTTAGGCGGACAAGTAATGGCCAAATTAGGGGTTACAGTACAGAATCTTCCGGGGGGGGAAATATTTCAAGCCTTACAAACAGGGGCTATTGATGCGGCTGAGTGGGTAGGTCCTTATGACGATGAAAAATTAGGCTTAAATAAAGTCGCTAAATTTTACTATTATCCAGGTTGGTGGGAACCAGGTCCGACTATGGAACTACAAATTAATTTAGATGAATGGAAAAAGCTACCACCTCAGTATCAAACCGCCTTAGAAACTGCTGCCTTTCAATCGAATGCAACGATGTTAGCACGGTATGATGCGCGTAACAGTAGGGCTTTAGAGAAACTATTGAAAACAGGGACTCAACTCCGTGCATATAGTCAGGAAATTATGGACGCAGCCGAAAGAGCTTCTTTTGCTTTATATGATGAGTTTGCGGCCAAAGATGCTGATTTCAAAGCGGTTTATGAAATTTGGAAACCCTTTAGAGATCGCATCTATGCTTGGAACAATCTCAATGAAGGTAGTTTCACCCGTTATGCCTATGGGAAATTAAAGTGAAAAAATCAGATGCTTGGGTTCTCCTCAGATTGGATAGAGATGCTATCACGATTTAGCCGCCGATTATCCAATTGGGAAAGAAGAGAATTTGAAGAATTAGAAGGAAAAATCACCCAATTAGAAACAGACAAAGCAGAAGTAGAAAAAACCCTAGCAAATATGGCTGGAAATTATAGCCAAGTACAAAAACTCTATGAA
>JBJTTJ010000173.1:0-14047 GCA_046080125.1 Cuspidothrix sp. | reverse complement strand
CCACCGCTACCCGCAAAGGATTTATCCAATTCGTCAATAAACAGAATCGTGGGGGAAATTGATTCTGCTGTTTTCAGGGCGTTCCGCAGGTTGGCTTCACTGCGACCCACCATTGAGCCGTCGTAGACCCGCCCCATATCCAATCTGAGAATTGGTAAACCCCATAAACGGGAGGTAGTTTTGGCAATCAGTGACTTACCACAACCAGGAACACCGAGAATTAACATTCCTTTTGGTTGAGGTAAACCGTATTCTCTCGCCCTTTCAGTAAAGGCGTTAGAACGTTGGGTCAGCCAGGTTTTCAATTCTTCCAAGCCACCTACAGCATCAATAGTTTCATCCTCTTCGATGTACTCCAAGATACCGTTACGGCGGATGAGTTGTCTTTTCTCGGATAAGACGATATCTACTTCATCTTCCGTCAACCGCCCAGTTGTTACCTGTGCTTTGCGGTATACTTTTTCGGCTTCATCTTTAGTTAAACCTAAAGCTGCTCTCAGAAGCCTTTCTCGCGCCTCAGTGGTGAGCCGTCGTCCACGATTTTGCTCTTGATGGGCAGTTAAAACCTTATTTAACTCAGCCATGTCAGGCAATTGAAAGTCTAAAACAACAACTTCTTTTTCTAATTCAATGGGAACTTGTTGCACAGGGGACATCAAAATGATGTTCTTTTGCGTTCCTTTAAAACTAGCGATCGCATCCCGGAGCGATCTAGTTGTTGCTGGCGCATCAATAAATGGATGTAAATCTTTAAGAATAAATATACTGGGTTCTTTTTGACGAATAATCCAATCAATCGCCGCTTCGGGAGAAACAGTATTGTGTTGTGTTGTATTCCGGGGTTGACCGTACTCTACGATACCGTGAGTTACTGTCCAAATGTATACTCGTCTTTGGGGTTTTAGCTCTTGGGAAACTCTAGAAACTGCTTGCTCTGCCCGTTCTTCCTCGGAGGTCACAAGGTAGATTAGAGGGTATTGAGCTTGTATGAGTATGTTTAGCTCTTCTTTCATACTATCGACCTACTTGAGACCTTATAGAGACAGTACCGATAGCCGTAGTCTGGACTGAAGCCATACTAATCATTATTCATAATTTCTATCTAGCAAGGAACTAATTCTTCCTCACCCTTGGGATGAGTTTCATCTTGTTCTCTAGGTAGATGATCCTGAGCGATTACTCCTGGTTGATTACCTAAGTCCACTAGCTCCCCGTCACGTAACACCAGTGAGGTTTTACAAGTGGGACAGGTATAAACCCGATGGGTTCGCCCATAGGAAGATGCTTCTATTTCTTCTACTAATTCTGAGTTAGTCAGGTAGAAACTGAGCGCTCGTTCCGCTAGGTCCGACATTGGTTCCGAGTCAACAGCAGAACGAATTTTTAATCTTCTGTGCAGTTCTGGTGATAAATATAACGTAACCTTTTGCTTAGTTTGCATACGACTTTCTAGTGGTCTTACCCGGGTATGTATACCACCTTATCGGCTCTTTTCTCAGTTGTCAAGATGGTAAAGCGTTTTAACTGCTATTTTGTTACATTTCTTAATATAATTAGGATTTTGTCTGAATCAGGATTTCCAAGATTTGTGTTTGGATTTTAATGATTTTGTCTAAAATATGGCTCGTAGCCAGGATAATTAGGACATAATTTAATTAGTTCCAGAAACCTAAGAATAACAGGGATTTCACTCTTGCCTATTGCTATATATTTCACAAAGCTTGTTACATATTGGCAGCTTGTTATAATCAATATAAGATTGCGTAGACAAACAATATCCCCTCTAAAATTATTAGGAGAATAACCTATGACCACGAATCTGTATGAAACCGACTTTAATCTTTGGATAGAACAAACTGTTAAGCAACTCAAAAATGGACAAATTCAAGACCTAGATATAGAAAATCTAATCGAGGAAGTTCAATCAATGGGGAGCAATGACAAGCGGGAAATTAAAAGCCGATTAATTGTTTTAATCATGCACCTATTAAAGTATAAATATCAACCAAGAAAGAAAACAAAAAGCTGGACTTCAACTATAATAACCCAAAGAAATGAACTCGAATTAGTTTTAGAAAACAGTCCTAGCTTAAACCCATTCCTGAAAGAAAATATATCCGAGTGCTATCAGAAAGCACGAAAAAACGCCGCCAGGGAAACAAAACTAACCTTAACCACCTTTCCCCTAGAATGTCCCTTCACCCCAGAGCAAATCATAGACTCTGATTATTTCCCAGACACCAATGCTTAATATAGAAGCGGTGCGATCGGTTAAATTTGACAACATTAGTGCAATTACAGGAAAAAGAAAGACAATTTAGATACATAATCAATTTAACCAAGTATTAAGTGTTAAATGGTTACATCTAGGGTTATATCTAGTCTAGGAGAGCCATAAATTTTGAATTATTTAAACCGTCACACCCTCCAATTGTTCATCACTCAATTCATATAATTGACGCAATTTTTCCAACCTATTACTATCAGCATTCCATAAACCGCGACCGTTTGCTTCTAACATTCTGCCCACAATATTTCTAAATGCTTCTGGGTTTGCTTGACGCAATTTTTCCGCCATTTCTGCATCTAAAGCATAAGTATCAGCAGCTTGCTCATACACCCAATGATCTCGAAAATCAGCAGTTCCTCCCCAACCAATTAACGCCGTCATACGTTGGGAAATTTCAAAAGCACCTCCCGATCCTTGGTTAACCATTGCTTGAGCCCATTTAGGATTTAATAATTTAGTGCGGTACTCCATTCTTAATAAATCATCTAAATTTCTAGGAGTAGTATCTTTAGAAAAACTCTCTACAAAACTGGCTGTAACTTGTTTTCCGCTTTGTTTTTCTGCGGCTTTTTTTAAACCGCCAGTATTGGCGTAATATTCCTGAATATCTGTTAACCCATATTCTACCGAATCTATTTCTTGAATTATGCGATCGCTTGTTTTTAATAAAGTCTGCAAAACTTCCGGTCTAGCTTGTCCCTTATCATTTCTACCATAACTAAACACATTACGACTTTCCCAAGTATTACCCAACTCATCGCCGTTTTCCCAGTTACCATCAACCACCCTATCATTAACCAAAGAACCAAAATCACCAGAGGGGTTAGAAAACAATCTTGCTGAAGAATTTTCCACACCTTGTGCTTTTAAAATTAAAGCGTGTTTCTTAATAAAATTCATTTCTTCCGGTTCATCAGCATCAGCAGCACGTTGGAATAAATCATCCAACAATTCAATGATATTGACAAAACTATCACGAAAAATACCCGATAGATTTCCTAGCACATCAATACGCGGATGTTCAACCTTTTCCAAGGGAATTAAATCATATCTAACAATTCTTCCAGTTCCCTCCTTCACGGGTTCAGCACCAACCAATTCTAACAGAATACCCAAAGATTCACCCTTAGTTTTAATAGCATCCAAACCCCACAATAAAACCGCCACAGTTTCAGGGTATTTCTCATGTTCTACCAAATGCTGATCAATAATTTTTCGTGCTATTTCCCTACCCCTTTCATAAGCAGCAGGAGAGGGCATTCTATAGGGATCTAAAGCGTGAATATTTCTCCCAGTTGGTAACACACCCGCACCATCTCTTAACAAATCTCCACCGGGTGCAGGAGGAATAAATTCACCATTTAAACCTCGGAGAAGATTAGTTAACTCATCAGTAGACTGATTTAATAAACTGGTAATTACTCTTTCTTCTTCCTCCCTTTCCTCCCTTCCTTCCTTACCTCGTGATTCATTTTCTTCACCAAAATAAGCATCCAAATAACCAGTTAACTCCTCCTGATTTGGTGCTTCCCCGAAAACGTGCAACCCAGAAGAAAAGAGACGATTTTCGAGAACTTGCAGATACTCATACAACTTGACCAAATAATGATCAAAAGCATGATTACTAAACATTTTTACATTTTCTGGAGTCAAGGGAATACCTAATCTTTTGGCATCATCAAAAGGACAATCTACCTCCAAACCAGTATCAACAATTTTCTTACAAATTCCCTCCTTCAACAGATAGTTTTTTTCCGTATCTTCCCGATATTCAGCTATTAAATCGCGTAAATTCACCAACTCCTTATATAAACCAGCGCGACCATAGGGCGGCACATTATGAGAAATTAACACCCCATAACCGCGACGTTTAGCTAAGATTGATTCCGAAGGATTATTAGCAGCATATATATATAAGTTTGGCAGATTTCCCAACAAAATATCCGACCAAGAATAACCAGTATTTCCTAAAGGTGAACCTGGCAACCATTCAACCGTTCCGTGCATTCCGAAATGAATAATTGCATCAGCTTGAAAATCGTTTTGTAACCATTTATAATAAGCAGCATATTGGGGATGGGGAGTTAAATCTCGTTCAAACATTAATCGCATCGGGTCGCCTTGAATACCCAAAGGAGGCTGGACACCAATCCAAATATTTCCTAACTGCACACCACCAATATTAAACTCATCACCATAGGTTTTAATACCGCTACCTGTGAGATATTTCCATTGTTTTTCAATCCGGGTTGTATTGAGATATCCCAGCCATTTTTCTAAGGTTCTAGCATTGACCGTATAACCCCCGTTAACGCGTGGGGAGATGATATTTGTGGGAAGGGAGGGATTAATTTCATCTGCTTCTTTAACTTGGCGAATTAATTCTTCTCCATCTTCGGGAATTTCCCCTATATCATAACCTTGTTTTTGGAGTGCATGAAGTAATTTAATTAAACTGCGGGGGACATTTAATAATGCAGCCGTTCCTACCGCACCATAACCGGGAGGAAACCCATATAAAATGATGGCGACTTTTCTTTCTGCTGCTTGTTTTTGTCTTAATGAAACCCAGTTTTTAACTCTATCAATTAAACGCTGTACTCTTTCGGGAACTAAATAAATATTTTCTCCAACTAAACCGCCTAAAGCAATAGTATCAATTGCACCATCTAATTCAGGAAGTGCATATAAAACCACACTTTGTAAACCGCCAATTCCTTGACGAGTCCAGGAATAAATGTCTTGAATTAATAAAGGTGCTGCGACAATATAGGGAATATTTTTAGCAGTGAGAATGCGTTTTGCAACTTCAATTTGTCGTCCTGCTTCCATAGAACCAGCAGGTCCACCAACGAGAGGAAAACCTATTGTAGAAATTATGGCATCAACTTTCACCGCTTCAGAAGCAAGGGAAGGAGTTTCTATATTTCCTTGTTTTCTTTGTTGGGTTTCATATTCAGTTGTCATCCAGTCGCGCACAGCAACATGACCTTCAACTCCATTAATAAAAATTGGTAAGGGTATTAAACCTGAATTTTCAAATTTTTTAATTAATTGGGGTATGTAGTTCTGTTTTGTAATAACGTGCTTTCTATAAAGTAAAATTCCGATAACTGGTTTAGTTATGGAGTGAACATCTTGACCACCCTTATTAGTCCCTAGGTGAGATACCCGCCCCACATACCACTTTAAATAATCTTTTGGTGATGTAAAATAACCTTGATAGTCGGGATGCAATAAACCCATATTAGGGGTTTCAATGGGTGCAGGAATATCACCAACTTTTAAATTTAAGTATTTTTCTGCCAGTGTCCAGAATAAAGCAGCTACATTTTCCGTTCCACCGGCGTTCCAATAACCGTAAATAATTAACCAGTTGCGGAGGTCTTGGACTTTTTGTACTGGGACGAATTTTAATAGTTTAGGTCCAATTTTTAAAAAGCTGATATAACCGGCAAGTTTGTCTTCCTCTTTACCGTTACTAAATTTATCAAGAATGAATTTAACGGGTTTTGGCATTCCTGTAGGTTTATCACCAATGGAAAACGCGCCTACCTTAGTTAAACTCATTAATTCCAGGGCTGATTCAAATATAAGCCGAATGGGGATACTAGCGATATGTTCCCGTAACCATAAAACTTGGTCATAGTCAAAGATTAAGCTACCAAAAAATACATCAGCACCTTGAAGTGACGCTTGCACTTCATCGGGATTAGTGGTAATATTGCGATCGCTAAAAACCCGAACATCCAACTCAGGACAGCGAGAACTAGCCAAAAGAGCCGCTTTTCGGTATAATTGGCCATTAAAAGACTCAAACCCAGCAATTAAGACGATACGTTTCATTATGCCTTTGTTATGAAATATTTCTTTACCTTAATCTTAAACATTGTTGAGGATTAATGGGAGAATCTCTACCTAGAGATTAAAATTAAGACCGATGCTTTTGGGAATTATATTAACAAGTAGTAAACTGCTAGAGTGTTTACCAAGTCAATTAAGGAGATAACAATGAAATTTGGGATTGATATTGGTCATAACTGCCCCCCTGATAGTGGTGCAAACGGCATTAAATCAGAAGACAAGTTAACAATGGAGTTAGGGAATAAGATTATAGCCAAATTAGAAAGTTTAGGACATACAGTAATTCCATGTAAACCTAATAGTGCTAGTACAGTCAATCAATCTTTAGGGAGCCGTTGCGAAAAAGCCAATAATAACCGAGTAAATTTTTTCGTCTCCATCCATTTTAATGCCTTTAATGGACAAGCTAATGGTACAGAAGTATTTGCTATTAGTGATGCCGGCACAAAAGTCGCCCAAAAGGTATTAGATGAAATTGTTAAATTAGGCTTTTTTAATCGTGGGGTTAAAAGTGGTTCACACCTTTACGTTCTCAGAAGAACAAATATGCCTGGAATCCTTATCGAAGGTTGCTTCATTGATTCAGCCAAAGATATGCAACTATATGACAGTGAAACAATGGCTAACGCCATAGTTGCTGGTTTAACAGGTAAAGCATCAAATACCCCCACTTCTAGCTCTATTCCTAACATAACAATTCCCGTACCCAATGGTCCCATTAATACTGTTATAGATGAAGAAAGTAATCAAGATAAGAGCATTTTAAGACTGCAACAAGCGTTAAATCGTCTGAAAATTACTGATAAAAATAATAAACCCCTAGTAGAAGATAATAACATGGGATCAGCTACATCTTCTGCAACGGAAAAATTCCAGAGAATCGTTGGTATTTTACCAACAGGAATGGCAAGTAATACTACCTGGGATGCTATCAATCAGATCTTAGCTAAACGAGTCGTTCAAGGCACTCACGCCACGGGTGTAATTATCAGATATTTACAATATCGCACAGGTTCTGAACCCGATGGGATTTATGGACCAAAAACCGAGGCTGCAATCAAAAAATTTCAACAACAAAATGGATTAACTGCTGATGGAATTATTGGGGCAATGACTTGGCAGAAATTAGTCGGGTGAACTTTGACCCTTGAATTGCTGTTGTGAATGACATCACAACAGCTTATTACAATTGCAGCAGTTGCATAGCGGCGAATTACAAACTGGATAACTAAAACCCAAATATTAAAGGATATGAAAGGTAAAATTAGTAGTTATCCTAGTAAAGTTTTGAGCATTCCCATTTAACAAAGGGCGAACGATGGGACTCGAACCCACGGATGGTGGTACCACAAACCACTGCCTTAACCACTTGGCTACGCTCGCCATTCAACTTACCTCCTAAGTATAGCACAACCTTCAAAAAAAGATCAAGGTTTTTTGCCAGAAATTAGATAATTTTCTTGTAGTCTTTTGAAAATTAACAACTGTACCCAATAGGACTAGATATGAAACCTTTAACTATGCTGGTATGTGTAGGTGTGGCGAGTATTGGCGTTTTGGGGGTAATTTTGACCAAAACCAACCCAAATCAGACTGAATATGAAGAGTATGCACTAGATAAGATGACAACATATTTAAAAACAGATGTGTGCAATAAAACACCAAGTTTTTGGGAAAAACTAATTAAAGTCAATTGTGAGGAAGTGCTTAAATCTGCTATGCCCCATCTTAAAGACTTGATTACTGCTACCACTAATCGCCAAGATTATCTCATCTTTAGTATTTATCGCACAGAAATTAAACTGGATTCTGTGATTCCTGGTTTCAAATTTGAAACCGTCGGGGCATTGAATCAATTTTATACTTTCAATGCTGAACAAAAATGAATTAACTCTAGGGCCTCTATCCCTCCGCAACCCTACCTTATTATATGCAACATCGCAATACAGCTTATCTTCTAGTATCTCATGGCAGTTCCGATCCCCGTCCAGATGTAGTTATGAAACAATTAGCCCAGCTTGTCAGGGAGAAAATGCCCCAAGGTGAGAACTTGGTAGGTATTGCTACTTTAGAGGCTAATGTTCAGCCCTTACATTTGCAAATTCAAGATTTTGTCCATCGCGTTCAGGCTGTGGGCTGTAAAATAGTGCAAATTATCCCTCTATTTTTGTTACCGGGAGTTCATGTTATGACAGACATTCCCACAGAAATCACCCTGGCTCAACAGGCTGTACATGAGGGAGTGATGATAAAATTGTATCCTTATATTGGTAGTTATCCTGGTTTAGAAAAGTTTGTCGCTAGGATGATTACCACAGTAAAATCCGATATATCAATTCTTTTAGCCCATGGTAGTCGGCGGATTGGTTCTCATGTTCCAGTAGAAAATATAGCAGCTAATGTGGGCGCAGTTACAGCTTATTGGTCTGTAGCTTCTAGTTTAGAAGTAAGGGTACGAGAATTAATAGCCAGTGGTTATCAAGGAATTGGGATTTTTCCATACTTTTTATTTACGGGTGGGATAACTGATGCGATCGCTCAAGCAGTAGAAACGCTAAAATTACAATTTCCCTCAGTCACCTTTCAACTTGCACCACCCCTAGGAACAAGTCGAGAATTTGCTGATTTAATTTGGGAGTTCATTCAACAAGAGGAAAACGTTTTTGGGTAAAGTTTATTTAGTTGGTGCTGGACCAGGAGATCCTGGACTGATGACTCTCAAAAGCAAAGGTTTATTAGCTTGTGCAGATGTCGTTATTTATGATGCTTTGGTAAGTTCCGAAGTTTTAGAAATGATTAATCCCGCAGCCGAGCAAATTAACGCGGGTAAACGCATGGGTAGACACTCCTTGTTACAGGAAGTCACCACCCAATTACTGATAGAAAAAGCGGAAAATCATACCATAGTTGTCCGACTTAAAGGGGGAGATCCGTTTATTTTCGGGCGTGGTGGTGAGGAAATGGCGGAATTAGTAGCCGCAGGAATCCCCGTTGAAGTTGTTCCAGGAATTACATCAGGAATCGCCGCACCAGCCTATGCTGGTATTCCCTTAACCCATCGGCTTTATAGTTCTTCTGTTACTTTCGTTACTGGACATGAATCTGCTGGTAAGTATAAACCTCGAGTTAATTGGCAGGCCATAGCCCAAGGTTCAGAAACCATAGTCATTTATATGGGTATTCACAATTTACCCTACATAGTTGAGCAATTAACTATAGCCGGGTTGAGTTTAGATACACCCATTGCCCTAGTCCGGTGGGGAACTCGACCAGAACAAGAGGAATTAGTTGGTGAATTGGGAACAATTGTGGCACAAGTGGAAGAAAAAGAATTTCTTGCCCCGGCGATCGCTATTATTGGTACAGTTGTCAAATTACATAATACATTACCCAGTTATCGTCCAATCTAAAATCAAGACTTACCTGACGGATTTTTCATCATTTTTGAATGATCATCCCCAACCAGTGCAATCTGCTGGTATTGATCAAATGGGATCTTCACCAGTCCATTTAGTGTCTTATATTAGTCAAGTTATGACCCTATTACCAGGGGATATCATTTTCACTGGTACACCCATGGCAGTAGGGTCTTTGTAAATAGGCGATCGCATCCGGGTCGAAATCGAAGCTATTGGTCGCCTAGAAAACACCGTGATCCGGCATTAATCCTTAACGTACTTGCATATAAACAGCATCAGAAACCGCCGGAATTTCAGCATACTTACCCATTAAAGACTGGACAACGGAATATACAATTGCGGACACAATACCTAAAAAGATGGTTGTAAACAACGTTTGCATCGCAAATCCACTACCTGGAACTAAGCGAACCAGATCCGTTACAATGCCACATAAAAATATCACAATATCTAAAATAATGGCTTGCATCGTATTAAAACGAATAAAATGGGCAATGTTATCGTTTCTCACCACCAACAACCACAAAGCAAAGAAAATAATTAAACCCGCATAGCGAACACCATAGTAAATTCTTAACAAAGGTAACAGAGGTAAAAATATCAATCCCAACAGGGGAAAATCATTCATTAAAAACTGACCAAAAGCAAACACTTCAATTAAAGGCAGCAAATAAGGTAAACAAGCGAAAATTCGATCACGAACCGTTGTAGAACCGCGCCAAGTCATTATCTGTTCTCCTGTGACTAAATTTCCATAGCTATGGACAATCATTGTTGACAATCCCCGGTCTAAAGACGCGGGGATTTTACCAGACTCCCTGTAAGACGACAGGTTTACACACTTCAGCAAGCTCAGTGCATCCCCAATCGTCCAAGAGGGCAAATCTACTTAATCCTAACTTTAGTATGTTAATACTAGCATTGATATCCCTATCTTCAACAAACCCACAATGATGACAAACATGAGTTCTAGTCCCTAGAGATTTTTGAATAGAATATCAAGGATTTTCAGCCTGGTTTTTGACAACGCAGATGATCAATCTTGCTCTCAATCTCAACAACTATTACTCTATATTAGCGATACGAAAACCCATTGTACACTCGTATTGATCTGGTTGTTGTTCAGTAAACTTATTAATTGGTTGACCACAGCGTAGTTTGCCTCCACCCCAGCGTGGTTGCCCGTCATTGCTTGCCAGTAAACAAGACTGACAAATCTTTTCCGAGCTAAGGATTTGATTGTCCATTAAAATGACTAACATCTAAACCCCTCCTTATAGCGGCACTTGAATCAGTTCCCTGCTATATTTTCAGTATAGGAATCTACATTGATGGTTTTGGCAAAAATCTTACCAACCGTATATGCTTTTATTGTATCTTCCAGATCTTAGTTCTCAAAGCTTCTCAGTCTAAATTCCTATAATAAAAAAATTGCCTGATTTGTAACTTTGGTACTAGGTTTAACCGCCATCTGCATCATCGTCAACTTCCATAGGGATCATCAACATGACTCAAACTAATTCCGACTTGCTCAGAAACTCCGATCCTGCCATTAACGAACTAATTAATCAAGAACTGCAACGTCAACGTGATCACCTAGAATTAATTGCTAGTGAAAATTTTACCTCTGCTGCCGTATTAGCAGCCCAAGGTTCAGTATTAACCAATAAATACGCCGAAGGCTTACCAGGTAAACGTTACTATGGCGGTTGTGAGTTTGTTGACAAAATTGAACAAATAGCCATTGATCGGGCTAAACAGTTATTTGGTGCTGCCCATGCCAACGTTCAACCCCATTCCGGCGCCCAAGCTAATTTTGCCGTGTTCCTCACCCTCCTAGAACCAGGGGATACGATTATGGGTATGGATCTATCCCATGGCGGACACTTGACACATGGTTCTCCCGTCAATGTTTCTGGTAAATGGTTTCAAGTGCGTCATTATGGAGTGAGTCAAGCAACCGAACAATTAGACTACGACCAAATTCGTGATTTAGCCATTAAAGAACGTCCTAAACTGTTAATTTCTGGTTATTCCGCCTATCCTCGGATCATTGACTTTGAAAAATTCCGCAGTATTGCCGATGAAGTTGGGGCTTACTTACTGGCGGATATTGCCCACATTGCCGGCCTAGTTGCCACTGGACATCATCCCAACCCCTTGCCATATTGTGATGTCGTCACCACCACCACGCACAAAACCCTCCGTGGTCCTAGAGGCGGTTTGATTTTAACCCGTGACGAAGAATTAGGTAAAAAGCTGGACAAATCAGTTTTCCCAGGAACTCAAGGTGGACCTTTAGAACACGTGATCGCTGGTAAAGCTGTGGCCTTTGGAGAAGCACTAAAACCAGAATTTAGCGACTATTCTGCCCAAGTTATTGCCAATGCTCGCACTTTAGCGACCCAATTACAAAATAGAGGGTTGAAATTAGTTTCCGATGGTACAGATAATCATTTAATGTTAGTAGATTTACGTTCCGTTGGTCTGACAGGTAAACAGGCAGATCAGTTAATGAGCGAGGTAAATATCACCACTAACAAAAATACAATCCCCTTTGATCCCAAATCACCGTTTGTTACCAGTGGTTTAAGATTAGGATCACCTGCGATGACTACCAGAGGCTTAGGTGCGGGAGAATTTACCGAAATAGCTAATATTATAAGCGATCGCCTACTTACTCCAGATTCTACAGAAGTGTCCGCAGCTTGTCGTCGTGGAGTAGCTGCCCTGTGCGATCGCTTCCCCTTGTATCCCCATCTACAAATTCCCGTCCCAGCCCTAGCGTAGACGATTTTAGATTTTAGATTTTGGATTTTAGATCATCATCCAAAATCTATTATCTGCTCTTACCTCTTTTTGACTTTTGACTTTTGAATGCATGACTTCCCCCTTGCGGTTCCCTCTTCCATCTTCCCTATCCTCATGAGCGCCGAAATTATTTGTGTTGGTACAGAAATGCTGTTAGGGGATATCCTGAACAGCAATGCCCAATATCTAGCCAAACAATTAGCAGCATTAGGCATTCCCCACTACTATCAAACTGTCGTCGGAGATAATCCCGAAAGACTGAAACAAGTGATAGAAATAGCTGCTTCCAGAGTAGAAATTCTCATTTTCACCGGCGGTTTAGGACCCACACCCGACGATCTCACCTGTGAAACTATCGCCGATTTTTTTGGTGCTCCCCTAGTTGAAAGAGCCGATATTATCGAAGATATAGCCCAAAAATTTGCCCAACGCGGACGAGTTATGTCTGCTAATAATCGCAAACAAGCCTTAATTCCCCAAGGCGCGGAAATCTTACCCAACCCCACAGGAACAGCACCTGGAATTATTTGGCAACCCCGACCAGGACTAACTATTTTTACCTTCCCTGGAGTTCCCAGTGAAATGTATCGAATGTGGTCAGAAACCGCCGTAGGTTTTCTTAAAAGTCAAGGTTGGGGAAAAGAAATTATTTATAGTCGTAGTTTAAGATTTTGGGGTATTGGCGAATCAGCTTTAGCGGAAAAAGTAGGTACTTATTTTGACTCAACTAATCCCACAGTAGCACCCTATGCAGGTAAGGGAGAAGTCCGACTCCGAATTTCCGCTAAAGCCTCTGACACAACCGCAGCAGAGAATTTAATTACACCCATCGAAAAACAGATCATCGAAATTGCCGGCTTAGACTATTACGGTGCTGATGATGACACATTGGCTAATGTAGTTGGTAATTTGTTAACATCATCCGGTCAAACTCTATCAGTGGCAGAATCTTGTACGGGTGGTGGACTAGGACAAATGCTCACGGAGATTCCTGGTAGTTCTGATTATTTTTGGGGTGGGGTCATTGCCTACAATAATTCTGTTAAATTAGGTTTGTTAGGGGTAAACCCAAAAGATTTAGAAACTTTTGGTGCTGTAAGTGCCACCGTAGCAGAACAAATGGCTTTAGGTGTCAGAAATCGCCTTGCTACTACCTGGGGACTAAGTATTACAGGCATTGCCGGACCCACCGGAGGAAGCGAAATCAAGCCAGTAGGTTTAGTCTATATTGGTTTAGCTGGCCCTGGAGATCAAGTCACCAGTGTTGAACATCGGTTTGGCGCAATTCGCGGTCGTTCTTTAATTCGTTATCTAAGTGCAAATGCAGCTTTAGACAGTTTACGGCGGATAATACACAAATAACATTCATTTAAACCTTCTAGGAGAACCCCACTACATCGCCCAGAGCGTTTTCAAAGTCGGGGGCAAATTGCAGTCCTTCGACTACGCTCAGCACAAGAATCATTTTGTCAAAACTCTTTTGCACAGGGAAATAGAACCTTTTTTTGTAATTTTTGATTAATTAATATCAAAAATAACCACAAATATTGATGCTTAAAAGGTTCTGGCGATAGCAATTTTGGAGAACGAAAACGCCCTGCTACATCGCTACTCCGATGAGCGCTGTCCATTAGCTATAACTTTTGTGATCAGTTTTGGTAAT
>JBJTTJ010000172.1:0-9209 GCA_046080125.1 Cuspidothrix sp. | reverse complement strand
CCACAGCCACGGAATCATAACCTTGCATCAGTGGATACAGGAACTCATGGAGAAAAATAGGATTCTCTTGTTGATAACGTTCCGAAAAACCTTCCTTAGCTAACATTTGTCCCACAGTCATGGTAGAAAGTAACTCTAAAGTTTTGCCTAAATCTAGACGAGAAAGCCATTCTGAGTTATAACGTACCTCAAGCCTACCGGGGGTATTAAAATCCAAAATAGGACATACTTGATCAAGATAAGTTTGGGCATTTTGTGCGACATCTGCTTCCGTAAGCTGACGACGTACCTCAGATTTACCAGTAGGATCACCAATACGTGCCGTAAAATCACCAATAATGAGAACTGCCGTATGACCAGCATCTTGAAAAGCTCGTAACTTCCGCACAGGAATACTATGGCCAAGATGAATATCTGCCCCCGTTGGGTCAATACCCAGTTTAATTCTTAAAGGACGGTCAGAATTAAGTAACCGCTTTTCCAAACTTTCCGTCTCATTATCACCGCCATGGGGTTGCGGAAAAATTTCTGCCACACCACGATGCAACCAAGAGAAATTTTGCGTCATACTAAGAAATTCCCTATTAACTATAGTTTCCACTCTAAAAGTTAAGTTTGTTATGTTCAATAACCAATTATCCGTTTTCCGTGCTGCTAGACTACTATAATTTTCAAGAATTAACTGTGTTTTTCCATTTAATCAATTACATTTAAATCTACAAGTGAGGAAGTGAAATCGCCGTGTCGTCTAGGACTTTTGATAATAAACAACCACAAGAGCAAGCTACATCTGGATTTGAGTTTTTTAAAGGAGTGGGTCAGATAACAGGCGGTACACTGTTATCTATCACGCTTCTAGCAAGCTCTGTTGTCGCAGGGGGACTCGTAGGTTTAGCTATTAGTTTCCGTAATTTACCAGATGTTAGACAAATAAAAAACTTTTTCCCCCCAGAAACAACTTATATATATGATATAAAAGGTAAGCTTTTAACCAGTATTCACGGAGAAGCCAACCGAGAAGTAGTACCCCTTGATAGAATTTCCCCTAACTTGAAACGCGCCGTTTTAGCCAGTGAAGATGGACACTTTTATGATCACCATGGGATTAATCCCACTGGTGTGGGTCGTGCCATTGTCGTAAATATGGTAGCAGGTGGGGTCAAAGAAGGTGGTTCTACAATCACCATGCAGTTGGTTAAAAACCTATTTTTATCACAGAAGCGAGCTTTTACCCGTAAATTAGCCGAAGCTGTCCTAGCAATTCGTTTAGAGCAAATTCTTTCCAAAAACGAGATATTAGAAATGTACCTCAATCAGGTTTATTGGGGTCATAATAATTACGGTGCCCAAACAGCAGCACGTAGTTATTTTAATAAATCGGCAGAATCTTTGACTTTGGGTGAATCAGCCATGATGGCGGGTCTAATCCAAGCACCGGAAGAGTTTAGCCCCTTTACGAATATGAAATTGGCTAAACAGAAGCAAAAAGAAGTGCTAGGACGAATGATAGAATTAGGTTGGATTAGCCAAAAAGAGTATGATGATGCCCTCAAACAACAGATTAAGCTGGGCAGAATTAGGTCTTTTCAGGGTAGTGCTTCCCCTTATGTCACCAATAGTGTAGCCCAGGAACTAGCGAAAAAATTTGGCCGTGATGCCCTGTTGAAGGGGGGAATGCGCGTGCAAACTACTGTTGATGCCAAATTCCAAATCATGGCCGAAGAAACCATCAAAGACTGGCATCAAAAGCTTCAGTCACAGGGTTTATCTAAAAATCAAATGGCTTTGGTAGCAATTGATCCTCGGACACACTTTGTCAAAGCCCTTGTTGGTGGCGTAGATTATAAAGTTAGTGAGTTTAACCGAGCTACCCAAGCCCAACGCCAACCAGGTTCTTCCTTCAAGCCCTTCGTATATTATGCCGCCTTTGCTACAGGCAAATATGCCCCAGATACCACAGTTATAGATGCTCCAGTCAGCTACCAAGATGGTAATGGGTGGTATTATCCGAAGAACTACGATGGGGGGTTTTCGGGAGCAATGTCAATTCGCACCGCCCTAGCCCAGTCTCGCAACATTCCGGTCATTAAAGTTGGTAAAGCGATAGGGATGAACAAAGTTATTGAAACCTGCCGAACTTTGGGGATTATGAGTCCTATGGAACCAGTTACATCTTTACCTTTGGGTGCTATTGGTGTCACTCCCCTAGAAATGGCTAGTGCTTACGCTACCTTTGCCAATTATGGCTGGCAGTCACCACCTACAGTTATCGTCCGCATTACAGATAGTGCGGGGAATGTACTTCTTGATAATACACCCAAACCAAAACAAGTTCTTGATCCTTGGGCTTCAGCAGCGATAGTTGACGTAATGCAATCTGTTGTTACTGAGGGCACAGGTAAAGGTGCGGCGATAGACCGACCTGCTGCCGGTAAGACAGGAACTACATCCTCGGAAAAGGATATTTGGTTTGTAGGTACTGTGCCACAATTAACTACGGCTGTCTGGGTGGGTAGAGATGATAATAAGCAACTAGCACGTGGAGCAACCGGTGGTGTGATGGTAGCCCCTATATGGCGCGACTTTATGACAAAAGCACTCAAAGGTGTACCTGTGGAAAAGTTTAAATCACCTTCTCAATTCCCACGTCCTAAATCCAATTAAGAGGGAATAGGAAGCAGTTAACCATCATTGTGTTTTTTCTAATTCTGCTTTCATCCTTTCTAGAGTGACATTCATTTGTTCAAACATTTGCTGTGGGGTAACACCAAACTGACCTAGCTGGGTCTTTAGTTGCTGTATGGTCATTTGTGCCATGAAATCCTCTGATAACTCGAACCGCTTCATAAAGACGCGATATCTGTCCATTAGGGTTTCCATTTGCTCAATAAACAGCTTTTTTCCCTCGCGGTCAAATTTGCCGTAGCTGTTGCCAAGTTGAATAAGTGCTTGATAATCTTCAAACAACTGCTTGGCCTCTTGCTGCACTATTTCAGAGTCGAAGAATCCCATTGTGTTTTAATTTAACTGAGTGCTATTAGTTTAGTAGCTTCAAACTTTATCCCCATATCCTATTCTAGTCTAGAAGATTAATATCTTCAAACTACTTGGGTTAAAGTAGGGTTTTTTACCGAAATTTCACTACTTGACCTTATGTAAAGCAGGGAACAGGGAATAGGAAAAAAGGATGTAACTTGGCAATTAATTTAACGATAGGTTTGGATACAATGATGTTAACCAAGGGAAAAAGTCGAAGTATTGCTATCATTTTAGCCTTTTCTGGCACACTGACGATTTCAGGGCTACATAAATTTTACTTGGGAGAGCCACTTTGGGGAATACTATATGTTTTGTTATCTTGGACACCAATCCCTAAAATTGCTAGTGCTATTGAAGGCGTTTGGTATTTGACTCAAGGGGAAGAAGCTTTTGATCGCTATTTTAACTTAGGTGAGTCGCCGATTAAAGTATCATCCCAGGTTGGTAATCAGGTAGAATCTGTAGCTAATGCTCTACGTGAATTAGAAAGTCTACGCCAAGATGGGTTAATTTCTGAGTATGAGTTTGAGCAAAAGCGTCGTCAAATGTTAGACCGGATGTAGGGAATAGGTGACTGGAGAGCTATTTTGATGATTGATAGAGTATGAATAAATGGCTACCTTTAAATCTGAAATTACACAAGCTGCGCTCAAAACTACTGAGTGACCCCTATTATCGTTTACAGTCGCTACAAGAGGTAGAGATGGCGGCTGAGTTAGGGTTGGGTATTGATGTCAATCGGGCTACTGTGGATGATTGGTTACGTTTACCTGGGTTATCAATTCATCAGGGGCGATCGCTTGTGGAACTTTCTCGTGCTGGTGTGGTATTCTACTGTATTGAAGATGTGGCGGCAGCTTTGGGGTTGCCTGTACAGCGATTGTCACCTCTGAAACCTCTGCTGAATTTTAATTATTATGATCATTTTTGTCTAGATCAGATTCAGCAGGTTAATCCTAATACTGCTTCTGTAGAGAGTTTATCAAAAATTCCCTTTATGGATTTGTCCCTAGCACAGACAGTTGTGGAAAACCGTCTGGCGGGTGGTTCTTACCGCAGTTTAACAGATTTTCAGCGGAGGTTAAATTTACCCGCAGATGCGATCGCTCAGTTAATGCATTATCTGCGGTTTTATTAACAATTATTTTCGTTTAATAAGTTAAATTAAACCGATGCGGTCAAGAGGCCAAAAGCGAAAGGTGGCGCGACCGATGACGTTTTGACGGGGGACAAAACCCCAGTAGCGGGAGTCATTACTATCATTGCGATTGTCTCCCATGACGAAAAATGCACCTTCTGGGACTTTGATTTCTGGAAATGGAAGATTTGGCGGTTCGGCAATGTAATCTTCTGTCAAGGCTTTACCGTTGAGGTAGACTTGCCCTTGAGCGATGCTGATTACTGTACCTGGTTCACCAATTACCCGTTTAATAAAGGCTTGATTTTGAGGATAGCCCCGCCGTTGTAATTCTGGTGGTGATCTAAAAACGACGATATCCCCAGTTTTGGGAGGATGCAACCGATAGGATACTTTTTCCACCACTAAGCGATCGCCTGTGTGTAAAGTAGGATACATTGATTCCGAGGGAATTAAACGTGGTTCAGCAATAAATGTCCGAATTAAGAGGGCTAAACACAGGGCAATAGTAATTAAAACGAGATTTTCCTGCCAACCACTCCTAATGTTTGTGTGTGAAGAAGTATCTTTGATATCACTCTTGTCAGTGGTCATAGTTAAGAATGTAAGTAGTAGTTTAAGGGAGTATAGAGCAGGGAACGGCAAGCGGAGAAACCCAAAAGAGAATTTCTTCTTGTTTATTTTCTCCCTTGTGTTCAACTTCTGTCTCTGTGCTTTGTGCCAATCATCATTATCTGATATGGCGGTAATAACTTCTGTATGACCCAGGACTATAGCAGGGAACAGGGAACAGAGTTGAAAGTGCTTAGGTGCATGGTTTTTTAGGTCAATTTGCGTATCTCATTTAACAGCATACCGTTATATTATTTATATTGACTTATGACCGACTTTTAAGATAGAATCCCACGATACATAGATTTGGCTAATAGTAGATACTTAAATTTAAACCCGAATTGCCATGTTGATGAAACAACTTCAAACAAGACTTACCTTAATTATGTTTAGTATTTTCTTTGCAGGGTGGACTATTTGTGGTTTGTCAATCTGGGGGCTAGAATATAATGACGCTAAAAAAGAGATAATACGCAAGGCTACACTACTCTTAGATACGGCGGCCGCTACGAGAGATTACACGTCAACCCAGGTCGTACCTCAATTTTCATTGCTTACCCAAGAGCAATCATCTCAAAATGTATCAAAGTCAGCTGATAAAAATCAAGAGGTACCTGAGTTTAATAAAGTAACTGTTCCCTCCTATGCTGCTCAACAGATTCTAAATCAACTAGGCAAAAGTAAGGAGAACAAAGGATATACTTATCGAGAAAGTGCCATTAATCCAACAAATCGCAAAGATCTGGCGGTAGGGTGGGAAGTGGAAATAATAGACTATTTTGCCAAAAATCCTAATATCAAGGATAAAATAGGTGAGCGACTGGATGTAATCAGTGGCCATAAAACCCTTTATATCGCTAAACCAATTAAGATTACTAAGTCCAGTTGTTTAGTTTGCCATAGCAAGCCAGAAAATGCTCCTCCTTCTCTGATCAAAACCTATGGGAGTGAGAATGGTTTTGGTTGGAAAATGAATGAAATTGTGGGAACAAGGATTATTTCAGTGCCCACATCAGTTCAATATCAGGAGGCTCAGAACTCTGTTGGATCATATTTATTAGCGATCGCTAGTGTGTTTTTAATAGCATACACCACAGTTGTTCTAGTCATCCAAAAATGGATTATCAGACCTCTAGATGGGATTACTCACCTAGTTGAAGAAATTAGTTTGCATCAGCTAGAAATGTCCCAACTTCCAGAAGATAAATCTAATTCATTAAACCCCTTGAACAAAGCTATTAATCGGCTCTTAATTAGTCTCAATAAAGCCTTGGAAGCACCCAAGAAATAACTTTGGTGAAGTAAACAGGATTGGTTGTGTTCAGCCATTGTTGAACTTATTATTGGTGATTGTGGATCTGATATGAAAAATTTCTTAGCCCTGTTGCAATTGGCATTCACTGGATGTCTATTATTTGTTTATGTTGTGGCTTTAAACAATCCCCAACAATTTTTACCCACAGTGTTATACGGCTTGAAAATTGCTGTATTAGTCAGCATTAGTATAGTCGTTGTTAATGCCATTTCTTTTCTAGTCATCAATTTTTGGTTAACGCGTAAAAAAAGAACGCGCCCATCAAGATTATTAAAACTAATAATCTCAGGTTTTTTGTATCTGATCTGCACCTTTATCATTCTGCGTATTCTCGGTCAGGAAACTACAACGTTTTTTACTACTTCTGCTTTATTTACGGCAATCGTTGGATTTGCAATGCAAGAACCACTAGGAAATTTCCTTTCTGGCATTTTTCTGCAAATTAACCAACCGTTTCAAATTGGTGATCAGATTCAATTTCAGGGACTAGAAGGGGTTGCAGTAGAAGGGGTAGTGGAATCAATAGATTGGAATTCAACAGATATCCGGCTTACATCTGGTGAAATTACTTATATTCCCAATGGAGCGATCGCTAAAGAATTGGTCAAAATGATCACCCCTGGTTCCGTCTATCGAACAGTGGACTTTACAACTTCTGCTCATGTTCCACCTAACCAGGTCATGGATATTGCCTGTAAGGCAGTAATCAAGCAACCCCTGTCAAATATTAATCTTGACAAACCCGTATTTGTCAGAATGTGGTCTTATGGGCTAGAAGAAGTTAACTATAAATTATTTTACTATCCGAAAAACTATAGTGAGGCGGAAAACCACACAGACCCAGAAATTCGCTGTCGCGTTTGGTATGCTCTGAGTCGTACTGGTTTAGGAACTGAGTATCAGTCCACTGAAAATGAACGTCTTCTACAACTAGTGAGCAACATTGAATTTTTCAGAAATTTAACTGTCGAGGCTCAAAGGCTTCTAGTAGAACACTCTAAAACCCTACTGTTTGATGCGGACGAATTACTTGACCATCAACATCTGATCTCCCCAGCCCTATTTCTGGTAATAAGAGGTTGTGTGACGATAGAACAAAAATTAGTCCCGAATTTAGAAACAATTACCTTTAAACCCTTTAGTCGTCAACCTCAGAATCATGACCAATCTAGCTACGCTCTCAAACCACTAGCAATTGAACAAGTTGCCTCTGAGTTAGCTGAGTACATCGGTCCAGTGGCGTTCTCCCTAACTTACCAGGCAGCTAAGGAAGCATCATCTCTCTATTGGCTTTATGCAAGTTTAGCCCCTGAGATTGACAATATAGACCATAGACAGAAATTTCTCCGTCACCAACCAGACGCTCCAACAGAAAAATTCTTGATGGGAGATTTCTTTGGAGAGATGAATCTTTTTATGGGAGAACCATTACCACTGGTTAAAATTACCACATTTGAAGATACGGAGATTCTTGCCATTACTGCCCTCGCAGTTGCAAATGCCCTTCATCATGACGGAATCTCTATCAATACAATGAGCCAATATATTAGTCAGTATCACAACTATTACTTAACTGGAACACTACAGGAAGTCACCTCCAGTATTTTAAGTCAGGATGAGATTTCAGAGCAAATCCAAGAACACTTAGAATCCTATTTTCGTAGCTTGTCATTAAACCCATTAGACATCTCCAGAAATTAACTATGGGTAGCCACCAAACCCTTGTCCCCACCGTAATTTACACCAGATGTCTATTAGACATTTGGCGTAAATTAATGTAGAGATAGACAAAACTGCCTAAGCTTCCATTCTTAAAACTGTTCACTGTTCACTGAAGTAGTATTTAACTTGCTGACGCTTTATGCAATAATTTAAACACACACAGTATTTAACGGACTATAGAGTTTGTGACTTTGACAAAAATTACTCCTGGACAATCACTGACAGGTACACAGAAAAATGGCTTACAGTTAGTATCCCTCTGGGGTGGGGGTAAACGTGATGTGGTTTTGGCTATTGATATAACCGAAAGTGTGGGTTTAAATGACCAAGGCCGGATTCGGTTACGTCAAATAGTTGAAGATAGTCTCAAACCCGGAGATTCTGTTTATGTTGTTCCCTTTGCTCAAAATGTGGTTTTTGATGAGGTTATTTCTGGAGAAAATCCATTAGGGAAACCTATATATTTTAGCAATAAAAATTCAGAAAATATTAATAAAGTATTAGCAAAAATACCTTTTAGTTCCGACCCTAATCGCTATGGTACAGATATTCAAAAAGCAGAGTTAACAGTATATCAAGGTATTGCTCAAATTAATCAAAATCGGTTGGTGAAAAATCAACCTATTAAACCCCAGTCTGTGGTTTGGGTTACTGACGCACCATTATTAACTAAACCAGGAATTACTTCGGAAATTTGGATAGAAACCCCTGCTGATAGTCCTTTGAGAATAACAACATCACCGGAAAGCCAAGAAAGACAAAAATGGATTGAGACTTTACCTTTAAAAGAGCGATCGCTTACAATTAAAAATCAAGATAATAAAGATTATAAACTATCCGTAGTAGATATTAACCCCACAGTTCAGGAATTTTGTACGCCAGCACCAGGAGGAAAAGAAACCTGTTTAGTTAACCCCTATTTATTCAAACAGCTATGGTTTCCTAGTTTAATTTCACTGTTATTAATAGCTGCTGGTATTTGGAGTCTATGGAAATTTGCCAGATTGCGGAAAAAATGGAAATTGCGAATTAGATTTGAAGATAATGGAGAAAATGACGAAAAATTATGTATAATACCAAATAAGAAAAAAATCGCCATAGGTGAATATGATCCTAGCTGTGACGATTGCATTGACGTTCCAGGAGGAGATATTAGAGGCCACTTAAAACGTGAAGGAGAAAAACTATATCTAGTCCCAACACCAGAGGGAAACATTCAACTAAACAACAAAAAAATTACATTAAAGACTCTCATAACTAATTCTAGATTTACGCTCAATTGTCCAGATTCACGCCAGCGTGATTACCAAATAAATGTTAAAATTGAAAAATAGTATTCAGGGGAAAAACTATGACTCAAGCATCTGCAAAAGAAACCCAATC
>JBJTTJ010000171.1:0-36788 GCA_046080125.1 Cuspidothrix sp. | reverse complement strand
AATTACCCGTAATCCTGAAGTAATGGGTGGTAAACCCTGCATCAGAGGAATGCGTGTTACCGTTGGAACTATCGTTGGTTTAATGGCATCTGGACACAGTTTTCATGATATTCTCAAAGCCTATCCCTACTTGGAAGAAGCAGATATTTATGAAGCATTAGCCTATGCTGCTTGGCGGGCTGAAGAAATTTCTTAAAGCTCATCCTTGCCTTTTAACTCTGTTCCCTGCTATTAAGTTTGTAAAATAATTACATCATCAACTAACTTTTATATAAGATCTCATTGCGATTAGCCGCGCCATACACAGGTAAAGAATTATCTGAATGAGGGACAAGGGGAGCGGGGATGTCTGTAGATACTTCTAATTCTTTTTCTAGTTTTTGTAAAAGTTTATCTTGTGCAGACCGAAAAGCGGATATATTGGAACCCCGATTAATAATAGTAAACCAGACCAAACCGCGATCGCGTGTAGGAACAACCCCAGCCAAAGCACTGACATTATTGAGAGTACCTGTTTTCATCACAGTTGCTTTTGGCATATGGCGGGAATGCATTGTACCTCGATAATCTAGCCCAGATGTGGGAAATAAATCAGCTAAAGTCACGTTATAAAGACTAGCCTCCCGTTGCAAGGCCATAAACATAGCCGACACTGCTCTAGGGGAAATCTGATTTTGGGTACCTAATCCCGAACCATTAACCAGAAGAATTTCCGACTTTGGTACTCTGGCTAATTGTGATGCTATACTACTGACCGCATCTGCTCCACCCACATTATCAGCTAACATTTGGGCAATATAGTTATTACTGAAAACATTCATTTCCTTAATGATTTTTTGTAACGGTAAGGAAAGATGTCGTACCAGTAAAGTTTGACCTAATTTGACTTCCTTTTCTACTTTAACATCACCAGTAATATTTATTTTCGGTTTAGCAGTTCCAGAGGGCATAGTGGAGTAGTGGGAACTGATAGTACCAGACCAATTTTCATGATTTAAAGCTTGTTTGAGTAGTTCCCCAGATAAAAAACGATGGCTTTGGAAATTCATGGCAAAAGTGCCATTAATAATCAAATTGCCTTTTACTTTTTTAATACCCATTTGATTGAGAGTATTACCCAAAGCGATCGCTTCTTGCCAAACAAACATCGGATCACCAGTACCAGTAATCATCAAATCACCTTGTATCACACCATCTACTAGCTTGCCATTGGTACTCACTAAAGTTTCAAATTGATGACTCGGTCCCCAGGTTTTCAAAGCCGCTAAGGAAGTGGCAACTTTAGTTAAAGAAGCTGCTGGCAAAGGTATTGTCCCTTGATGATTAGCCATTAACATTGCGCCTGACTGTAACCAAATCCCCTGAGATGATACGAGACTTGGATCAATCAATTGTGATGAAGTTAAATTCCGCAGATATTCTTGCACTGTCATAGCTGCTGTGGGACTAGGGTCAGGTACAAGAACAACGCTAGGGCTACCTTGCCAAGCTAATACATTTAAGGCTTGTAGAGGTTGAAGCTGCACCTTAGCCATTTCTAAACATAAGAAAAATAAACCTGATCCTAATACTTCCAGCATAGTGAAATTCCTCGATGGGGTAATGGGTATTTTGCGACATCTGTCCTCAATTTTATCGGCGTAAACCTCAAAATCAGACAATTTTTAATTTGATGTTTTTTCTGTTGTTTGTTGTATATTTTGGCTAATTCATAAATTGGTACAGTTTACTTTCTTTCTGGATGTGCTGCCGCCTCTATACTGCATGTTCCCACCTGATTAATTATACCAATCATTTGATACAAACGTCCTAAATCTCGCTGATTAAAATATAATACTAATCGTGGTAAATCAGACGTTTCATCTTGTCCTTCTTGGGGTAATGCTTGACTTTTAGTAATTTTACCTGTGACTAGAATATCACTGAAATTGGTATTTAAGGACTCCACCTGATCATCTGATAGATCTTCTCTCAACCTGATTACTAATTGATCCCCAACATAACGACTAGAGTGATAAATCTGATAAAAACAGGTAATGGCATGACAAGCAACTTCTAGATCATCTGTAATAGTATATAAACTGGGATCATCGGGACTAACCAACCCTGTTTTCACCAATTGCTGATCAATATATTTACTCCAAGATCGCCAATAATCACCGCCAGGCTGATCAATTAAAACTAAAGGAACTGGTCCAAATTTTCCTGTTTGGCTTAATGTCATACATTCAAAAGCCTCATCTTGAGTACCAAAACCTCCGGGAAATAAAGCCACAGCATCACTTTCTTTGAGGAGAAATAACTTACGGGTAAAGAAGTATTTAAAGTTAATTAGTTTAGCATCACCTTGAATAATAGGATTAGCCTGTTGTTCAAAAGGTAACTGAATATTTAAACCAAAGGAATTGTCTCTACCAGCACCTTCTTGACCAGCTTGCATAATACCACCACCACCTCCTGTCATCACCATGAATCCTAACTGGGAAACCGCACGACTAAATGCAACCGCCATTTGGTAAGCTGGAGTATCTGGTGCTAGACGGGCAGAACCAAAAATCGTAATTTTCCGTACATGACGGTAATCATAAAATAATTTAAACCCGCGTTCCATATCTGCTAAAGCCGCAGATAATATTTTCCAGTCTAGACGTTCAATTTCAGTATCAGCAAGCTGCAAAATAGTCGTTAGTGATTGTTGAATGAACTGACGATGTTTGAGAGTGGGCAAACGATCTATTAATTCAGCTAGATTAGCTTTGAGGGAATCTAAGGAAGAAAATAACGGTTCAGAGGTCATGGGTACTGCCACAATAATTGGCGCTATATTGTAACCTGAGTTGCTAATTTAAGAAGTCAAAAAGACAGCAGAGTTGAGCTATCACACTCAAAACCATACAAACGGGGTAATTGTTAGTAATTGTTAGCTTTTTAGTTACTGTTAATTAACCTTCCTAGGGGTGAATTTATGAGTTACACCTACTTTCCTCATATTTTGGATAACTCCTGATCAATTGGTGGGTTGACAATCAAAACATGATAAAACTCAATAGAAAAATGGTACTGACCCCGGACTTTTTTCTTAATTTAAAATAAAGACGGGGCGCACCATGTTTATCATTGATCTTGTGAATGAATAACTCAAGAGGGGTATTTTGCCTATTGAGGTTAAGGTAGATATTTTTCTAGGGTGTCACATAAGGTTTTCTTCGGCACAGCACCGACAACCATGTCTACTTTTTGTCCGTCTTTGAAAATCATCAGTGTAGGAATACTGCGAATACCGTACTGACTAGCAACATTCGGATTTTCGTCAGTATTAACTTTGACCACCTTGATGTTTCCTTCGTATTGAGCCGCGATTTCGTCCACCACAGGGGCTACCATTCGGCATGGACCACACCAGGGGGCCCAAAAGTCAACTAATACGGTAAGGCTGCTGTCGAGGACTTCTTGCTTAAACGTCTGATCTGTAACTTGTGCTGCTGCTGACATACCTAAAACCTTTACATAAGATATTTCTGAGGTTGGTGAAAATTCTACCATAGCAAAAACATCCTCTTAGGGGTAAATCATGTACATTTACAAAGAAACAATATAGCATCAGTCCTAAGGCTTCAGGGCAGGATAGCCTTATTGTCCGTGATTTTTAGTTGTCAGTTGGTATCTGATTCAACTGCATACTGCTATAAAACTGATGATAAGCTGTTACACAGCTAAATTGTATAATCCTAATATTCTGAACTCTTGTTTAACAGGCAAGATGCCCGTTCCACTTATACAAATTAAATGCACAACAGCTTCAGAAGTAATAAGACAAAATCAATTACACAAACATCCGGGCTGAAATCCTTTACCAGTTAAGGATTGATCAATAAATTAAGATGTAATTAATTCTGTCTAGGGACTCAATAAGGAACCGCCCGAACATTAGTCCGGGCGGGATGTGGTGTGAGGAGTGAACGGAAACATGCGTCTCCGCCATTTCTATTGTAGGCTAGATATGAGATTTTTCCAGTAGATTCTTCAGACTCATACAAAAATTTTCGTGATGATGTATATCACAAACAAGAGGGACGGGTAGGGGGAGAGGGAATTTCTACTTGTATGCCCATCATTACCCATTACCCACGCTTTATTTACCCATACCTAACTGTTGAGCCTTTTGGTAAACTTTCCCTTCGGTAAGTAGGGAAGGAGCGATGACAACTTCTACTTGCTGCATTTCTAGAATATTTTTAGCGCCTAAAGTTCCCATGCTAGTTTTTAAAGCTCCTAAAAGATTATGAGTACCATCATCTAAACCGGCTGGACCTGTGAGTATTTGTGCTAAAGTTCCTGTTGTACCGACTTTAATCCGAGTCCCACGGGGCAGTACGGGGCTAGGAGTAGCCATCCCCCAATGATATCCCCGTCCAGGTGCTTCCGCCGCTCTAGCAAATGGAGAACCAATCATGACCGCATCAGCCCCACAGGCAATACATTTACAGATGTCCCCACCAGTAATTAAACCACCATCGGCGATCACAGGCACATATTTACCAGTTTCCCGGTAAAAATCCGCTCTGGCAGCAGTACAATCAGCGATCGCTGTGGCTTGAGGTACTCCCACACCCAATACACCACGAGAAGTACAAGCAGCACCAGGTCCAATACCAACTAATACTGCTGCTGCTCCAGCTTTCATTAACTCCAGTGTGACTTGATATGTGACACAATTACCTAGTGCCACGGGGATAGGCATGGAGCGGCAAAATTCTGCTAAGTTTAGCGGGATAATAGATTCTGGAGATAGGTGATCGGTAGAAACTACTGTAGCTTGGATAAAAAATAAATCTGCTCCTGCTTTGGCTACAACTTCACCATATTTACTTGCACCTGCTGGGGTTGCGCTAACTGCTGCAATACCGCCTTGCTGTTTAATTTCCTGAATACGTTTTTCAATTAGTTCCGGCTTTATTGGTTCGGCATATAGTTCTTGCATGAGGGATACAAATTCATCTTTACCCACAGAAGCAATCTGATCTAAAATCGGTTCAGGGTTAGCATACCGAGTCTGGATACCCTCTAGGTTGAGTACACCCAGTGCCCCTAGTTGGGATAAGCACACAGCCATGTTCACATCTACGACTCCATCCATTGCACTAGCAATGATGGGAATTTCTCGCTCAATATTGCCAATTTTCCACTTGGTATTAGTTAAACTCGGATCGAGTGTTCTGTTACCAGGGACGAGAGCAATTTCATCAATTCCATAGGCTCGGCGAGCCTTTTTTCCCCGCCCAAGTTGAATTTCCACGCTTTAACTTTTCTCAAAACTGTTTAAGCTAGGGTATCAAATTGTGGCCAGATTGGGAATTATCCGCCAATTAAAAATTAGAAATTAAAAATTTCCTAGCTCTTAAACCAATCTATCGCTTATTTTTAGCATGGTCAGTACCAGTATAACCCGTAGCTACCCAGATGACTGCCCTAACACCATCACGGATCGATTTTTGAATGGGCTCTGGGGAATGTTCGGAAGGCACTGATACGGGCTTGAAATTCATCCCCCGACTACCTAAAACAATCTCTCCGACGATGCAAGCACGACGCATGTGGAAATCAGATGTAATTAAATAAACACTTTTAATGCCACGAGATCGTAATTCATCTACTAAAGTAGTAAAATTAGTCACTGTATCTACAGCTTCGTAATCTAAATTTAATCTCTGGAGATCAACACCGGCATTAGCAAATATTTTTTTAGTATATTGAGGTGGGCTACCTCCAGATATCCAAATCGGTATATTGGGATATTGATGAGCTAGTTTGGCTGTAAATTTTTCCCTTTCTAATAGGGGGGTAGAGCCACCTAAAACTAATATTGCTTGTGGTTGTATAAATTGATTTTGTACAGTTCTATAGCTCCACCAAACACATAAGGATAGAATGCAAGCAATAAGTTGCACAGATTTTACGTTTAAAAGCAGCTTATGGAAAGCTGTACTATGTTTCTTAGGAGTGGAATTTTCTTTAAAGATCAGCACAATGAAGGTTAAGGATGATGGTTAGTATAAGTTTTTGCGAAGTATGCTTCAATACATGAGCAGCTTGGCAATGTCAGTTACTAAATGTATTTCACTGTAATTGCTGCCATATCCTAAACTATAGGAGAAAATTGCTCAAAGGTGTCTCACCACTCATTTATAGTTAATTTTCTAGATATGGAAAAAAAATTAACACAGTTAAAAGTCTAGATGGGTGTATTTTATTACTGAATTAGTTAATAGGACAATTCTGAGTAAATGTCTTGGAGATTATAGGTTAACAGTCAAATATTTAGCCTGTTTTATTCCTTGATTTTCCTGATGTGACACATTTGAGACTGAAATAGCAAATAAATATAGCACTTAGGGCATTTATAGCAGTCCTCACAGAAAATTCTAGTAAATTCCTTTGCGCTGCTATAGCAATCATTGGGCTAAAAAGTGATGAAAAAAGTTAACATTAATCGGATTTTTGATTATGCTTTAATGGCTTTAATCTCATTTAGTATAGTCATAAGTAAAGTTACACCAGCATGGACTCAGACTGTTTCGTTGATTAATTCTGCTCCTTTAGCTACTACTAGCCTAATTTGGCCGACTCAGGGGGTTTTATCTCAAGGTTTTCGGAAAATACAACATGAGGGAATTGATATTGCTGGTGCAAAAGGGACTCCAATTGTAGCGGCCGCCAATGGAACAGTTATCAAAGCGGGTTGGGATAATTGGGGATTAGGCAATTTTATAGAAATTAAACATCTCAATGGTAGTGTGACGGTTTACGGACATAATAGCCGTCTCCTGGTGATAACAGGTCAACAGGTCAAACAAGGTCAAATTATTGCGGAAATGGGTTCTACAGGCAATAGTACCGCGCCCCATTTGCATTTTGAATTTTATGCAGATGGCCGTTTAGCGAGTAATCCCCTGAATTTGTTGCCATCTACTACTATTGCTAAAACACCAATAAATTCTCCAGTTACTCCTATCACACAGCCAGTTGTGCCCATTAGTAATCATACTGGATGTAATGGAACTCCAGTTATAACCGGCGAGACAGCAACATTAAGTATCAAAGTTTGTCAGGAAAATGGCCAGTTATTTTATGTGGGGAAATTGAAAAAAGAAGCAAATCAGCTCTTAAAAATTCCAGCTTGGAAAGTTAACAAAAACAGATATCGGGCAAATAACGGCAGTTTTTCCTACTTAATTAGCCCAGAAAAAGTAGAAATTTGGCAGAATGGTAGTCAGATTCGTGCTGATAGTTTTCTGAGTTCTGAGAAGTTGGGGAACTAAAAATACTCACGACTGTGAGTAATTGATGATTTCATTACAAATACCAGATGTGACAGTTCAAATGGCGGAATATAGAAGAGAATGTATGATGATGGACCAGTATAAAATCTATAAAGCTGAAAATGAGAATATGGTTCAGGTCATGCTGTAATGTCAGAATACAGAGGTTTATCACTTTTCAAACATCCTCTTAACGGATACTTCTGTATTGTTGTGAAAAGAAAAGTATTGCAAAAGTTCAGATAAAGGAGCAGGTGGTTATGGAATATTTGGCTTATTCCTATATGTATATAGAGGATGAGGAAACAAATGCAAATTTATCCTCAAATCTTCCTAAATTGTCATTTAATTGGCGGAAATTTTTTAAATCTTCTGCGTGGTTAACCTTGGCTGGTGTAAGTATTTTACTAACTACAGTTGCTCAAATGCAGTTTGCTTCAGCAGAGTATGTAAGGACTAATGGTAATTGTCTTTATGTGCGGACTGGTCCTAGCACTGGTTATTCTTCCGTAGCTTGTGTCCGCAATGGTTCTTATATTGGCGAGACAGGTAACGTTAGATATGGGTTTGCGAGGATTTCTTCGGGACGTTACCGGGGATACTATGTAGCTGAAAGATGGATTAGTAACAGTCCTGGCCATTATTATCGGAGATATCGTTCTGGATACGGTGTTGGTGGTAGAATTACGGTAGGATATGGTTCAAGAGGTCAAAGAGTACGAGAAATCCAAAGAGCTTTAGGAATTAGAGTTGATGGTGTTTATGGTTCAAGGACTATTAATGCAGTTCGCTACTTCCAAAGAAGAAACGGGTTGAGAGTAGATGGTGTGGTTGGACCATCTACGCGGAGAGCTTTGGGTATTTAGATAAAGGTTGATTGTGATCAGTTATTATCAAAACAATCGGGTCTAAAATCCGACTTCGTAAAAAGTTTTTGGGGCGACGTATACCCCGTTACAAAAATGGCCTTCTGCCTTCGTTAATTAAGTAGTTTTTAACTATTTGCAGGATGCGTTCTGCTGCATGGCCATCGCCAAAGGGATTAATGGCGGTGGCCATTTTAGTGTAAGCATCTGGATTGCTGAGTAGTTCACTGGCTGCGGTGACAATATTTGCGGTTTGTGTACCTACGAGTTTGGCTGTACCTGCGGTGACTGCTTCTGGTCTTTCGGTGGTTTCTCTAAGAACTAAGACTGGTTTACCAAGACTGGGGGCTTCCTCTTGTAGGCCACCGGAATCTGTGAGAATTAAATGCGATCGCTCGATAGCCCCCACTAATTCGCTATAATCTAAGGGTTCTGTGAGGAAAATTCGCGGATGATTGCCTAATAGATGTTGTAATGGTTCTCTGACTGTGGGATTTTTATGTAATGGCAGCAATAAGGCTGTGTCAGAAAATCTTTCTAAAATTTGCAAGAAACTTTGGGCAATATCTTGGAGTGGTTCTCCCCAATTTTCTCGTCTATGGACTGTTGCCAATATTATTCTATACTTATGCCAGTCTAAACCGGGTACATGACAATATGGTTGAGTTTCTGCTACCTTCAACAAGGCATCAATGACTGTATTTCCTGTTAAATGAATTTCTCCCAGTACCCCGGAATTTCGTAGATGTTCTACTGCTAAGGTGGTCGGTGCAAAATGTAATTGGGTAAGTTGAGAAATTAATCTTCTATTAGCTTCTTCGGGAAAAGGATTAAATAAATCATCGGTCCTTAAACCAGCTTCTACATGACCAACAGGGATTTTTTGATAAAAAGCAGCTAAACTTGCGGCAAAGGCTGTTGTTGTATCTCCCTGAACAATGACAAAATCTAATGTTTGTTCATGAAATAATGCTTCTAAACCTTGTAAACTCCTACAGGTAATATCACTGAGAGATTGTTGACGCTGCATAATCTCTAAATTCCAGTCAGGTTTGAGTTTGAACAATTTCATTACTTGTTCAACCATTTCTCGATGTTGTCCTGTGAGAATTACTTGTAATTCAAAATCTAGAGAACGTCGAAATACCTGTATTACCGGAGCTAATTTAATCGCTTCAGGACGAGTTCCTAAAATAATACCAATGCGGTGTTGATTAGTCATTAGTTAAACAATTAATTACAACTTAACCTTTATTTAATTCTAATTGTTGGGATGGAATTTTAGGGGACGATGGTACTGGCAAATATCTTCCTTTCCTAATGATTGTTGGATTTTTCTAAGCAGGTTTCCATGTACCGTGGAAACTGTGGGGTATGACGCTGGGTAATCCCAGTTTACAAATAGGTTCTTCATTTAACCTATCACTGGCAAATAACCAAATTTCGCTATTATGAGTATTCCCATTATAAACCACTGTTAACAGCCAACCTTGCCCAGGATTTTGCTGATTTTGGACATGAATAGGTTCGGAAGGATAGTAATCTTCTCCTAGGTTTGCTTGGGTTAAATTTCCATTTTTATGATCAAAACAAGCAATAGTATTTAAAATTTCTGCACCAGTATTTGTTCCGGTGTGGAATCCTGACATATAGGTATAGGGAGAAAATTGACCTACATTTTTCTGAGGAACACTGGGAAATTCACAATGTTCATTTGCAAGTTCCTCAATTTTAATTACCTTGCTGGTTAATGGATTAAGTTGAACTTGTGAAAATGTACTCTTGGCAATTGTGTGAGTTTTTCCTGTTGCGACTTCCCGAAGATATTTATTCGTTTGAAAGTCTTCATAACGAGCAATATCTACAATCATTACCCCACTATTATCTACATAACCATTAGCAAAATGCCATTGAAACCAAGGTTCAGTTTCTCCTCGACTGACTAAAGATAAATTTTCTCTGTCAAAAACTATAATTTGAGTTCCTAATTCAGGATGCCATTTTAGGGAATCACTATAATTACTAATTCCGACTAAAACAGGCCACAGATTTAATCGCACTGGGGAAATAAAAAAGACAAGATACTGTCCTGCTAACACAAAATCATGTATTAGAGGTACTCCTGCTAATTGGTGTGTTGCTGTTTGAATGATTTTGCCATTGGGGTTACTTTTATAAATATTCAGTGTGGCATTTAATCCCGGACTAACACCAAAATTAAAAATTTCTCCTGTTTTTATGTCCTGTTTATAATGTGCAGAATAGCTTTGTTCTCTAGTTAAACTTCCTAAATTATCTTCTCCAAAAGTTTCTAAAGTTTGTAAATCTAAACTATAGGGTTTACCACCTTCCCACAATGCCAAAAGTTTATCATGCAATGCCAAAACGGAAGTATTTGCGGCATTTTTAACAGGTTTTGTCCATTGATTCCAAATAATTCCCGGTGCAGTCATGCCATAATTACCATAGAGTAATTTGCCGGCAGTAGTTTCTTGTTGATAACCAATGGTTTGCACATAACGATAAACCCCAGTTACAGCATTATCAGTAAAATTCACAGCCAGAATTGCCCCATCTCCATCAAACCAATGTCCCATAGAGATACCATTCCGTTCTAGTCGCGCTGGTCCATTTCGGTACATTGTACCCCGTAAACCATCAGGTAATGTACCTGCGATAATAGGTAATTCAGTTTGTGTAAATTCCGTTGCAGGTTGAGATATTGCTCTAACCCATGGTTTTTTGCTTGACTTTTTGTTAATTGTTTGCATATAGAATTTATTCTTGCCATCACACATACTAAATTTTACCTGATTTCTAAAAAGATAAAAATTTTATGTCCTCAACATCTAAACACTTTATCATGGTTAATGGGTATTACCCACCCTAGGAAATTATCAGAGTTATGTTATGGACTTTTATTTTCGCAATAATGATGATAGTGTAAGCAGTTGGGGGCTAATTAAAATATTTTTTGCCCTGATGACTAACATAATGTCAAGAGTTAGTAATTGTCATGTTCATAAAAAAAATGAAAATTAAAAGTAAATTGATGGTTCTCTTATTTGTTACCACATTACTGTTATGTGCTAATTTTCCATTTTCCTCTGTAATTGCCCAATTAGATTCGGGGAAAATTTTAACTATGGTGACATCGGCGGATTACCCACCTTATGAATTTCGGAAAACTGGCAGCGGGAATCAGGAAATAATTGGGTTTGATATAGATATTGCCCAATATATTACTCAAAAATTAGGCTATCAATTAGAAATTAGAGATACGGATTTTAATGGGATTATTCCCGCTTTACAATCTGGTCGGGCTGATTTTGCTATGGCCGGAATGTCTCCTACTGCGGAGCGGAAAAAAAATGTAGATTTTTCTGATATTTACTACGAATCAAAAAATACTATTGTTGCCAAATCAGGAAGTAATCTCAACAAAACTGAAGATTTAACTGGTAAAAAATTAGGCGTGCAATTAGGATCAATTCAAGCTAATGCAACTAAGAAATTAAAAAATGTTCAGGTGATTTTCTTGAACAAAACGGGTGATATTATTCAAGAGATTCAATCAGGTCGTATTGATGCAGCTATTATGGAAGATACAATAGCTAAAGGATTCATTGCTAATAATGCCGACTTACAATTTAATGTTATTCCTAGTGATGCGGAAGAAACTGGTTCAGCTATAGTTTTTCCTAAAGGTTCTCCTTTATTAAGGCAATTTAATCCGGTGCTAGAAGATATGAAAAAGACCGGGAAAATTGAAGAATTAGTTAAAAAATGGTTTGGTGATCCTGCGGTTATTATTACAGATAATAATGATAAAATACCTGCTGGGACAACTACCAAAAAATCGCCTTTATCTTTTGGTAAGGTAGCACCTAGTATTCCGTTTATTTTAGAAGGAATATTAGTTACTTTGCAATTTACTTTGATTTCGACATTTTTTGGCTTTATTTGGGGCATACTTTTAGCATTGTGCAAGATTTCCACAATTAAACCTTTATTGTATTTTGCTAATAGCTATACTTCTATATTTAGAGGTACACCCCTATTATTACAAATTGCTTTAATATACTATGCAACACCTCAATTAACGGGTTATGATATTCCGGCACTTTTCGCAGGTGTAATTACTTTTACCCTTAATTCCGGTGCTTATGTTTCAGAAACCATTCGCGGTGGTATTTTGGCAGTAGATAAAGGACAAATAGAGGCTTCTTTATCATTAGGTATTGCCTATGTCCCGATGATGAGGGATATTATTTTGCCTCAAGCTGTAAAAAATATTTTACCTGCTTTAGTTAATGAAAGTATTGGTTTGTTAAAGGATTCATCATTAGTATCAACAATTGGGGTGGTAGATGTTTTACGTCGTGCTCAAATTGTTGGTGCGGAAAAGTATATTTATTTTGAGCCTTTGTTGTTAGCAGGAATGATTTACTATGTAATGGTGATAGGATTAACTTGGATTGGGGGTCAACTGGAGGAAAAATTGCGTCGTAGTAGTTAACAGGCAAATATGGCACTCGTTCATACCCAGATCCCCGACTTCTTTCATTGGTTGTATCCATAAATGATAAATTAATCATAGAGGTTGGAGATATTTTCGCTTTGGCTGAATTGTTACTTAAAGATGACATAGGAGTTATATATATGGGATTAAATGAGAATACCAATGTAGCAATTAAAGTTGATAATTTATATAAGGCTTTTGGAAAACTCAAAGTTTTAGAAGGAATTTCTGTGGAAGTTAAAAAAGGTGAAGTTGTGGCCATTATTGGTCCTTCGGGATCGGGAAAATCAACTTTTTTACGCTGTTTGAATTTATTGGAAGTTCCAACTTCTGGAAGAATTTATATAGACGATGTGGAAATCACTGCACCGAAAATAGATGTGAGAAAAGTGCGGCAAAATATCGGCATGGTGTTTCAGCATTTTAATTTATTCCCTCATAAAACAGTTCTAGAAAATATTGTATATGCACCAATAGAGGTAAAAGGAATTTCTGAATCCCAAGCGCGAGAAATAGCAATGGAATTGTTATTAAAAGTGGGATTAGCAAATAAAGCTGATGTCTATCCTTCCCGGTTGTCAGGTGGACAAAAACAACGGGTAGCGATCGCCCGCGCTTTGGCAATGAAACCAGATATAATGATGTTTGATGAACCTACTTCCGCGCTTGATCCAGAAATGGTGAAAGAAGTATTAGCGGTAATGGGAGATTTGGCTAAAAGTGGGATGACCATGGCCATTGTGACTCATGAAATGGGGTTTGCGCGAGAAGTTGCGAACCGAATTTTGTTTTTAGATGGGGGTAAATTAGCAGAAGATGCACCTCCTATGGAGTTCTTTAGTAGTCCTAAGTGCGATCGCGCTAAACAATTTTTAGACAATGTTCTGTGAAGGAAAACATAATATTTAATATTATTTAATGTTAAAAATTCCATTTGTTTGGTAGAGTTCTATATGTTTATCTACCCATGGGTTAAAGTTTGGAGAACTTAACAATGATATTAGAAAATTCAGTTGCTTCTGGGGATTTTAAGAATACAGCAGATACAGGATTAATAATGTCTAGCACTCGATGGCTAGTAGATCATTATAAAGCCAAGGAAAAATATCGTCTGCAAATGATCGAAGATCTAGGTCTAAAATCTGGTGATTTTGTCTTAGATGTAGGTTCAGGTCCTGGTTTATGGTCAAATGAATTGGCGAAAAAAGTTGCTCCAAACGGACGGGTTATTGGGATTGATTTATCTTTAGATGCTCTCAATTATGCCAAAAGTAATTTAGAAGACTCCGATCATCAAGATATCATAGAATACGCACAGGCAGATTTTTTTAATATGCCCTATGCCAATGAAACATTTGACTGTGTTTTTTGTGCAAATAGTCAGATGTACTTCACTGATGTCCAAAAAGAACAACTGCTAAAAGAACAAATGCGAGTTGTGAAAACAGGTGGCAGAATCGCATCTAAAGAATATGATGGGGAAACAATTATTCTTTATCCAATTCCGCCAGAACTGTGGTTGAAACTGAAAAATGCAGTGTGTCAAGTTTTGTATCAAAGAGCCGAAAAAGATTACTATGATGAATATGTAGCCCGGAAAGAAAGAACATTATTCTTCAATCTAGGATTAACGGATATTGCTACTATTCCTTATCCGGTACAAATGTTTGCACCTTTATCATCCCATCAAAAAAACTACATTTCCCAAGAAAGTCAATGGTTCATCAAAACAGCTTCCCCCTATTTGAGTCAGTCGGAAATTCAGCAGCTTGAATCTTATTTCGATGCCAATTCTAGTGAATATATTCTCGATAAACAGGATTTCTCCTATTTAATGGTAGAATTTATGTCAATTGGAACTAAGACGGCTGAAAAAATTATGTAAAAAGGAATAGGGAATAGGGAACAGGTTTGAAAACATATATAAATGGTGTGTCATAAATGCCAAAAATTATTCACTTTTTCCTTGTATTACTACTGTGTCTTCTCGTAAATGTTGCAGGTGTCTATGCACATCAAGTCACGGATTCACAAAATATCAAACCTAGAAATAATGCTCAAATTGATTTTAATGCCAGAAAATTCATAGATCAATATTTGCAAATCTGGAATGATCAAGCTGTAGATAAAGCTGATAGTTATTACACTCAAGATGTTATCTATAGAGATATAGCACTAGATAGCACTAGCAAAGGTATTAAACAACTAAAACAGTTCATGCGGGATCAATTTCAATCTATACCTGAGATGAAATTCAAAACCTTAGATGTAGTTGTAGAAAGTCCAGAAAAAATTGCTGCGGTGTGGGTAATGACAGGAAAGGAAAATGGTCAACCCTTTGAGACTCAAGGAGTTTCTGTGATGGAATTAAAACAGGGTAAAGTCTTTAAAAACACAGATTATTACCATTAAACAAAGGAAGGAAAACAGGGGGGAAATAGAATATGTGAGGATAGGTTATAATATTTATAATATTTCCATCCTCACCTGCTATAGCTAACTTCGCTGCCAAATTTTAATTGTTTTATCCAAACTTCCACTGACCAACATTTCTCCAGAGGTTGTAAAAGATAAAGCTGTGATTCCCTTAGTATGACCTGTAAAAGTGCCTAATAATTCACCAGATCCTAAATGCCACAATTTAATAGTTTTATCAGCACTACCACTAGCAATAATTTGTTGGTCAGGACTTAAAGCTACTGCATGGACACTATCTTGATGTCCTTTGAGAGTATGAATTAATTCTCCAGTTGCTAAGTTCCAAACCCGAATTGTTTGATCTTGACTACCACTAACTAAAAATTTAGCATCTACACTTATGGCCAAGGAACTAACAATATGAGAATGACCCATTAAACTATATATTGGTTCTATCTCTTGGCAATTTTTTTGTTTGTTGATTAAGGATGTACGCCAAACTTTAATTTTCCGATAACTACCGGTAATTAAGATTTGTCCATCCTCACTTAATACCATAGAATGAGCTGCCGTATCATCTAAAGATACAATATTTTCAACTTGGCGATCGCGCAAATTCCAAAACAAAATTTTGCGATCATGTCCAGCAGTTGCTAACATTTTACCATCCGGTGTAAATGTCACACAACGCACATCACCATGATGTTTATGTAGAATATCAATTAGATCTAACGCCCCAGTATGCCAAATTTTGACTGTAGAATCTGCACCTACAGTTACTAATGTTTGTCCATCGGTACTGAAAGCTAAAGAATTTACTTCATTCACTAAATCAGCAACCAACCAAGGATATTCTGATAATGTTTCAATTAATTCACCTTTAGCTAAATCCCATAATTTTGTTTCCCCCCGACTCCCACTAGCTAAAATGGGGATAGTTGTGACATTTTTACATCTACCATTTTCAACTACTAATGTTTTGACTGCATAAGCTAAACAGTTAATTCCTCTAGTATGTCCTCTTAAAGTTTGCCAACATTCCCAATCACCAATTATTTTCTTTTGTGGATGATCCGATGGCACAGTTTCCACTGTTTCTACCATCATTTTCTCATCACTAATTGATAGCTGTTTTTGTTGATTACCCAGAGATTGTAAATACCAATTTAATCCTCCTGCATACAATAAATTACTAGGAGTTAGATAAATTTCGGACTCGGAAAATTCCAGTTGATTTGTCGGAAGAAACCCAGTAATTACCGTTTGTTTATGGAATCCTAACTGGCTATTTCCTGGGTAAAATAAACATAAAAAAATCAATACTTGATGCTTGGTGATGTCCTCTTGATTTACAGACCAACGGATTTTATCTTTTTTAATACCGTTAAAACTTTCTCCGTCAGCAACGTGAACTTGAATACTCACTTTAGGGTTGTTAGTCAATAAATAAGTAAACTTACTTTCGCTGTGTAAATTTCCTTCATCATCCAAAACCATATTTTCTAAAGTGTCTTGTGGCACTTTTTTGACTAATTTTCCTAACCGTTCTGTAATCATCCGATCTACAATTTGTTCACGAACAAGATAATCTTCCGCTTGACGTTGAAAATAGGTAGGATAGGGAATTACCCAATCAGGATATTCAGGATATTCTGGTGGTACTGGTGGCGGATTTTTGGCCAGAATTTCCGCTTTTTGACGAGAACATTCCAGAATTTTTGTCAATGAGTCTCCCCAAAATGCCATAATTTCACTATGATAACCTTTAACTCGACTTTCTAGGAGAGAAAGATCAGCCGTTTTCGGTTTTTTTACACGGTGTAAAAAGTCGGTTTGTTGCGCTTTTAGTAAACTAATCCAATTCATCTGCATAGTAGCACACCAGTGCATACCCAAGATAACTAATACTAATGCAATTTACTCAATTGATCATTTCTAGTTAAGTAAAAATCAAGTAATATTTACTGTCTCACAGAATACAAAACCTAGAAAAATTTGATAGTAAATACCAAGTCCTATAGTTATGAAGGATTGGTAAATTTCCGGTGATGGGGATTCCTATCGCTTTCACCAATTCTAACTAACCTCAGCTATAGTTTACTGTTTCTCCAGAAACACTTCTTTTTTTTCCAGAGGTTTACAATTCTTCACTCAAGCAACCGCTAGACAATCCTAGACAATCATAAATAAAAGCACTGGTGGAAACCAATGCTTGTATGTGTAATAAATACGAATTTTTAAGCAAGTTGGGTCAAATCCCCGACTTCTTCTTTGATAAGTTCAGAAGTCACGGATTTGATTTCTATGAAAAACTGGATTTTTTTAACTTTTGTTTCTTGCGGCGTTTTTCTGTAGTCGCTACTCCATGTTCTACTGGATAACCAGCGATAGGAATTACCTGATATTGTCTTTCTAGTTCTAATTTTTTTAGTTCTGTGTAGTCCACCCAGTGGATACAATCTACAGGACAAGTATCAATTGCTTCTTGAATTACTTCCTCTAGATCGCCATCTTGACGGAGGACACGCGATCGCCCATGATCCTCTTCAATAAAAAAAGTATTACGGGCAACATGAGCGCAATGTTTACACCCAATACAGGTAATTTCATCTACATAAACACCTTTCTGTCGCACTACACCGCCTAATTCTGGTTCTAGTCCAGAACGTTCTGGAACATCTTGTAAAAAACTCCCTAATTCCGGTTCTAAACCAGAACGGTGATCTTCTTGTCCTGTTAATGGCGGTAGTAAATCAGACATTAGGCACTCCAGCGTTGTACTACTAGACGAATTGAACCATCCGCATTTTTCTGCTGTTCTGCCACTTGGAAACCAACTTTAGCAGTTTCTTTGACTACTGTTTGATAAGCATAGCGTTGCGTTACTTGACGCAAAAACCCATCCACAGACAGATTTTGTTGCCAATATTGCAAATCTGCAACTAATTCGTATTCTTGACCATTCCATCTAAAACCGATATCATAGCCATTTTTCTGCTCAATTGTTACCTCGGCTGCATGGGTTTGACCCCGATAACCGCGTACCTCACTCGGTCCAGTTTTCCAATCTATTCCCAAGTCAGAAAGGGCATCTGTTAAGGATTCGAGATTACGGATTTGTGTTTTAATTTGGCTAAAGTGTGACATGGTGGGTTTTAATCAATGACAATTAACTAGTTGGAAAACTTACCATTCGCTGTGGGCTGTTTGCGTATTCACCACACTATTGAGTTGGTTATTCCCAGCAAAAAATTCTGAGGTCGGTTCATGGGTCAGCACTCTTCCTAGTTGGGACTCTATGGCTGCTGTCACCTCAGTGCAGGAGTTACCGACAATACCAGTAACTTTCTCCTGCACTCGACCATCTGGATAGATAATGAATTCTAATGTTTCCATGCTCTGAAAGCCAACCTCAATAGTATAATTGAACTTTGCCGCCGCATCAGCTTGACTAAAAGTTTAGCTGTTGGAACCTTGCTTCATAATGTTCCACATTTAAACATATATGTCTCAGAATCTTTACAAAAGTTATTATTTTTATTAGTATTTGCATCTATCAATAATAAGTTTCTCCCAACCTGATCAATTAGTCAAGATGAAATTCAGGAAAAGTTATAAATTGTCCCAAATCCTATCAAATCAAGCTTATAGCCAAAGTTGCCTCCAGGTTTAGCCATGGAAACATCTGCAAAATTATTGAAAAATCCTATTATTATCATCGAATTTAGATTAATTATATAATCATAAATTATGCAGACTTAGTTTAATCGCATCACTACTCAGTAATAGTTATAATATTGCGCTATATCACTCTTCAAAAAATAATTAGAAAACCTAGTTACACAGAAAAAGTTCTTAGTCAGGAATTTATTCCTCCAGGACTTAATTACCGTTCTTGGGTAAAATTAGTACAATTCGATAGTGATCATAGTTTAGGCAATGTCAGTCAGGAAATGTGCCAAGCAATTTCCTCGTTTTGTCAACTATCGTCAACAATATAGCGGTTTTTAACGTTCCCAATTATCAATTACCAATGACAGATCTTAAATTTATTCGTAGCGATTTATCTCAATTAAATGCCTATAAACCTCATCCTGGCAGTGATAGTTCTGAACCAGTGAATATCCAGTTTGATAGATTAGATACTAATGAAAGTCCTTTAGACCTACCAGTTGAAATCAAGGCAAAATTAGCTTTGACTTATAAAGAAGTTATAGAAACTAATCGTTATCCCGATGGTGGTCATGAAATACTTAAAAATGCGATCGCCCAATACGTAAATGAATCCGCTAACCTCAGAACTTCTACCTTCACAGCTAGTAATATTTCCGTTGGTAACGGTTCAGATGAATTAATTAGATCCCTATTAATTGCTACCTGTCTTCAAGGAGAAGGATCTATATTAGTTGCTAATCCTACCTTTTCTATGTATGGCATTTTAGCCCAAACCCTGGGTATTCCTGTAATCACAGTTCCTAGAGATACAAGTAGCTTTGAAGCCGATTTAGAAGCAGCCCGGACTGCCATTAAACAAACCAAAAATCCTCCTATTCGCGTTGTTTTTGTTGTTCATCCCAATTCCCCTACTGCTAACTGTTTAACAGCATCGGAAATAACATGGTTAAAAAGTTTACCAGAAGAAATTTTAGTGGTAATTGACGAAGCCTACTTTGAATTTAGTCAAATTACATTGTTAAGAGAATTATTACGGCATCCTAACTGGGTAATATTACGTACCTTTTCTAAAGCCTTTCGTCTTGCTGCTATGCGTGTGGGCTACTGTATTGGCCATCCAGAGGCGATCGCTATCTTAGAAAAAGTCCGTCTTCCCTACAATTTACCCAGTTTTTCCATCGCTGCGGCCATCACTGCCTTAGAAAACCGCCATCTTTTACTAGAGTCCATTCCCCAAACCTTCACAGAGAGAACCAGACTCATCACAGCTTTGTCAGCACAAACAATCTTAGAGGTTGCGCCTAGTGCTACTAACTTTATTTATGTTCGGGTAAAACTCAATCAACCTGATTCAGCAGACATAATTTTAAAGCATCTGACTCAAAAACTCAAAGATCAGGGTACTCTGATCAGATTGTTACCTAATGGGTTAAGAATTACTATAGGTACACCTGCCGAAAATACTCGTACAATAGAACGAATAAAAGCGGCTTTGTGCGTGATCCAGGAAGTATCATAACGGAACTAATTGCGGATTATATATGCTTATGTAGTAAAATTTGTCGTGAGGGATTCAGCGCCAGAGCATTCCAGGGAGATTCAACCTTATAGACCCGATAAGCCAACTTACCATAAAGTTGGCGAGCTTGATGATTATTTTCCAAAACATGAAGATATAAGTCTTGAAAACCCCATCTTTGGGAGATTTGTTCGCAGCGAACCAGTAAACTACAAGCCACACCTAATCTTCGATAACCAGAAGCCACCGCTAAATTAGATATATAAGGGAAACTTTGATTTAAACCGGGCCAAGTATCAATTAGCCTCACACTCATTTCTATTGTTCCCATAATTTTCTGATTTGTAGCTGCTGTATCCACTGCAACCAAACAAACATGATGAGGTGTAGGGAACCTTAAACGATGTCTCAGATCCTCATAAATACCCAGACGGAATAAAGGAAAAGCCCAACCCCATAAGCCATTCTGGGAGTGAAAGCTTTCCGTGACAATTTGGGCAATATCCATTAAATCATCAGGTGTAGCTACTCGAATTTGTAAATGACCAATAGATGGATTAGTCGTTTTGGGGGTTGATGGGGGATGAGGAAACCGAAAAAACCAGTATTTCCAGGCTAATTCCGAATTAATTGGATTTAACAAGATATTTTCCCAAATTTTGGTTGTTGATGACTCAAGTCGTTTTTGACAACGGCGGTACGGTGGATAAATTTATGGGAGATGTTATCTTAGCTTTGTATAGAGTTAAGACCTAATATCCAATGGATAAGTCCGACACACTATCAACATCGCTAGAGATAGGCAAAGCTCATTATCAAAATATGATAAGTCTTTAAATGAATATGATTAAAGATGATACCAACACTTACAAATAATTATTCAAACAGCAGTTCCATTAGATATTACAATTCAAAAAGACATATTGATCCACCTTGGCTGTGGATTGCTGTATCTATTGGTTCAGTCTCTCTTCATTTATTAGTATTTTCTTTGTTCCGTTCTTCTGATCAATTTCCAGCTTGGTTTACCGCATCTAATCAAAGTTCGATTCCAGTTGATTTTATTGAGATTGCTGCTGAATCCCAGTCCAGAATTAAAAACAAATCTGGTGTTTTGCCTTCACCCATATCTCCAGCTATTACATCTAATAGTGAAGATGATGGTGAGATATTGGCTAAGGTTGATTTAACACGAGAGAATAAAACTCAGAAACCTCAAGTTCAGGAATCCCAAGTTCAGAAACCTCCAGTTCAGAAACCTCAAGTTCAGAAACTTCCAGTTCAGAAACCTCAAGTTCAGGAATCCCAAGTTCAGGAATCCCCAATTAAACAACAATCATATCCTACAAATCCAATACCAGAAACAACACCTATCATTCCAGAAAGTGAACTTCCTTGGAATCGTCGTCAAGAGGTAAAACTAGGTGAGGGAACTCTCCTACCTCAAGATGTTAAACCTATACCAGAACCTTCTCCAACTGTCAATGGAGGGGGTGCTATGGCGACAATTACTCCGGTACTAAAAGAAGAGGTGAGTATATTAATACAACAAAAGCAACTGATAGCAGATGCTTTACCAGATGTTTTTGCTGAGTATAAAGGTGTTCGAGAGAAGGAATTAGAACCTAGTATTCTTTCTGATGATGAGGGACTAAAACCAGCGAATATACTGGCTAGTTTAGTTATTGATAAAAATGGACACTTTCAACAAGCTATAGTGATAACTATTGAACCAGCTACACTTCGTAGCGAGACTAATATATATGAGCAAGCACTGAACCAGATATTTCAAGAAGAAACCTTTCTTGCTGCTTATAATCAAGACGGTTCAAAACCTGATTTGAGCAATTTATATATTCGTCTCAAAATTAAACCAATAAATCCTCAATAGGGGCTTGCAATTTTATAAAAGTAATGTTATATTGATTGAGTTGGAAATGTGCGGGTGTAGTTTAGTGGTAAAACTATAGCCTTCCAAGCTATTAATGCGGGTTCGATTCCCGCCACCCGCTTTGTCAAAAAAACTGCTGCTGTATATTTTAAATATTATGCGTTCTCCTTTGGTTGAATCATTCTGAAATTGAGGTTTAGTTTTTTGTCACCATCAAAGAATATGCAAAAGCTGGGTTTAGGGTTGATGATTATTTCCTTTTTACCGTGGCTAATAATTGCTGTAATTTTACCATTTCTGCCAATTTCTCTGGGACAAAAAGGCTTATTAGTACCAGCGTTATTAGTTTTGGCCGAAGTTCTATTTTGGTTGGGTGCGCTACTGCTGGGAAAAGAGGTAGTGCAAAAGTATCGCCGTTATTTGAGTCTCCGTTATTTGCGAATATTAGTTAAAAGATGGAAGCAGAAACAGAAAAAAGACGATAATTAGATAGAATTAGTATTCTATATATCTCTGTGTGAATTAGGAAAATGGCGGCACAAAAATTGAGCGAAATTGAAGTACAACAAGTCCTCAAAAGTTTACCAGGATGGCAAATTAAAGAAGGAAAGTTATACAAGGAATATAAATTTAACTCTTTTGCAACTGCTTTAGGATGGATGGTGACGGTGGGTGTTCATGCGGAAACTATGGGACATCACCCAGAATGGTTTAATGTTTACAACACCGTTAGAGTGTATTTGACCACCCATGATATCGGTAATGCTATCAGTAATTTAGATGTGGAATTGGCCAAGAAAATGGAAGATTTAGCTTAGGTGGTGGTTAACGGTTGCTGATTGTAGGGGTGAACAGCCGTTCACCTCTACTGCTGCTAATTACCTAACTCGTTTCTTGAATTTGTAATCTAATTGTGTGTTCTGTTGTACCGCTTAATTGCAGTTCCATGATTTCACCACCAAGGGGTTCTATGCAGGTGAGGAGCGATCGCAAATTGGGCGTACTTGCACCGGTATCTACATATAATCTATCTGCTAAGTTACTAATTTTTTTCCAAGTCATATACAACTTGCCAATAGTCTGTTCAATTTGCGATGCTTGATTTACTAAGTCAGCAGCGATACTTAAACAACCGACCCTTTGGGCCTCTTCTAATGCGGTTTCAATATCCACATCTTCCTGTGTTAAGGCTTGAACTTGGGCGGCGGATTTGAGATATTTGGCTAATTGTCGGGCTTCAGAGGTGGCTTGTTTAACAGTATCAACATCAGGATTGGCGGCTATATCTCTTTGTAATGCCTTTTGGTGTAATTCGGGTAGTTTTTCCATTTCCTTAACTAGAGGGGCAATATAGCGGGGTGGCAGACTGTTATCTGCGGCTTTTTCCCTGACTTCCTCTGGTAATAGGTCCGAGGACATGGCTGTCCATTCGTCGTTGAGTTGACGGACTTCTCTGCGGGTGATGCGATCGCCTTTTTGGGCGGCTTCACTGACCATTTGTTGTACTTCCGGTACAGCCTTGGCGGTTTCTACAAATGCCCGTTTGCTAAAGTTATTGACACTATCTGGATCAAGTTTACCTTCTTCTAGGAGGGTATCAGCGCTATTAGCCAATTGAATCCAACTATAAGCTTGAGTTTTACTAATTTCTCGTTCTTTGAGCCATTTGAGAAAACCTGTGCCACGGCCATCTCCACCTTTCTTTTCTCTATCACGGATGGAGCGTAAAATCCGACCTCGCCAAATTTCCGTTTGCAAATCAAAGCGATCGCATACTTGCCAGGCTACATCTAACTGTTGTAAAAAATCAGACTCAGGAATTTGTTCATCTTCTGGATCGGGGAGTTCAAAGTCTAAATCTGCTGGCTGTTGGAGTGCAGCAGCAATATTATTCATGGAGTCGGTATCTTGCACGATGGTAGCTGGTTGAGGTGTGCGATTTAGCTTATGTTCACACAATTTGTGTTGTGAAAACTGGTGATATAAAGCAGATAAATATTTTACTGCAAAAATTAAATTTTAGGCGACGGGGAAAATGAGAAAATGAAGAGGTAAAACAAAATTTTCCCTCTTACTTATTCCCTATTCCCTTCCTTATGAAACAAACTGCCAAAATCCTCGATGGTAAGGCCTTAGCGGATAAAATGCAGATAGAACTAACTCAAACCATCGGCAAATTCAAAGATCAAGTGGGGCGATCGCCTGGTTTAGCAGTATTAATGGTAGGAGATAACCCTGCATCTGCCGCTTATGTCCGTAACAAAGAAAAGTCCTGCGCCAAAGTAGGAATTACCTCTTTTGGTAAACATTTTCCCGCCCAAACCAGTCTCAAGGAATTAGAAGAAGTAATTGCTAAACTTAATGAAGATTCTAGAGTAGATGGGATTTTAGTTCAATTACCGCTCCCAAATCATTTAGATGCTGTGAGTTTATTACATCATATTGACCCAGATAAAGACGCGGATGGACTTCATGCTGTGAACTTAGGAAGACTGGTACGCGGTGAAACAGGTTTGCGCAGTTGTACTCCTGCCGGTGTGATGCGGTTGTTAGCAGAATATAAAATTCCTTTACAGGGTAAAAAAGCAGTAGTTTTAGGACGTAGTATTTTAGTAGGAAAACCTATGGCCTTAATGCTACTAGAGGCTAATGCTACAGTCACCATTGCCCATTCTAAATCCCAGGATTTGCCAGATATTACCAAAGATGCGGATATTCTCATTGCTGCCATAGGTATTCCGGGAATGATTACTGCTGATATGGTAAAACCGGGCGCAGTTGTGGTAGATGTGGGAATAAACCGTGTGAGCGATGGGAGTGGTAAAACTCGTTTAGTCGGCGATGTTCAATTTGAAGCGATCGCTAATGTGGCAGAATATATTACCCCCGTTCCTGGTGGTATCGGTCCAATGACAGTTGTCATGTTATTGCAAAATACTGTTTCTAGCTATTTGCAAACTACAGGCAATTGAGAAATAATTTTTGATGAATATTCATGATTCCTCACCAAACCCGGCCATGAATTTTGGATTTTAGATCTATTCCTCGAATCAAACCTCTTGAGATGTTAAATTTTGAATCTTCAATCTAAAACCTAAAATTCGGTGAGTGTTTCAGGTCCAAACTACCGTTAAATCGGTACACACATCACAAACGATAGCCCTTTATTTTGAACAGTTGAGAGGAACTACAGCATGGTAGCAACGGATAAAAGATTGGAAACCCCAAAAAAATCAAACTTAGCTAGTTTTCACCTCGCTACCTATCTCAAAGAACGACAACAGCTTTGTGAAAAAGCTTTGGATAACTCCATTACCGTCGTTTATCCAGAAAAGATTTATGAAGCAATGCGCTATTCCCTCTTAGCTGGAGGTAAACGTGTGCGCCCTATTCTTTGTTTAGCTGCTGCTGATATGATTGGTGGAACAATTGAAATGGCTATGCCTACAGCTTGTGCTGTAGAAATGATGCATACCATGTCATTAATTCATGATGACTTACCCGCCATGGACAATGATGATTATCGTCGTGGTAAATTGACAAATCATAAAATCTATGGTGAAGATATCGCTATTTTGGCCGGAGATGGTTTATTAGCTTTAGCATTTGAACACGTAGCGGCAAAAACCCCTGAAAATGTACCCAGGGATAGAGTTTTACAAGTAATAATTCGTCTAGGTAAAGCCTTGGGCGCGGCTGGTTTAGTGGGTGGTCAAGTGGTAGATTTAGACTCAGAAGGTAAGTCAGATATTTCCTTAGAAACCCTGAATTTTATTCATAATCATAAAACCGCAGCCCTATTAGAAGCTTGCGTAGTTTGTGGGGGAATTATTGCTGGTGCATCCGCCGAGGAAGTGCAAAAATTAACTCGTTATTCTCAAAATATCGGTCTGGCTTTCCAAATCATAGATGATATTCTTGATATCACTGCTACCCAAGAACAGTTGGGTAAAACTGCTGGTAAAGATATCACAGCCCAAAAAGTTACCTATCCTAGTTTATGGGGTATTGAAAAATCCCGCGACAAAGCCCAACAACTTGTTGCTGAAGCTTGCTCTGAATTGGAATGTTATGGAGAAAAGGCCGTTCCTCTGCAAGCGCTCGCTCACTATATCACCAGCCGCAATCACTAAGCCTAATTTTTAACTAACTTTGGCTTCTAATTGCGTTTTTCCTCCACAAAACTACTACTTACATTTACTAACCTCACCAAAATACCATGCAGGACATAGGCGAAATTTTTAACAACCGGGTACTGCTGGTTGCTCTAGTCGCTTGTTTTGTAGCTCAAGGATTAAAGCTTGTCATTGAGCTAATTAAACATCGCAAATTCAACGTGCGTGTTTTAGTGACTACTGGAGGTATGCCCAGTGCCCACTCAGCCCTAGTCACAGCCCTAGCAGACGGTGTGGGTCAAACTTTGGGTTGGGCCTCCCCAGAATTTGCTCTAGCTACAGTTTTTGCTATCATCGTTATGTATGATGCTGCCGGTGTCCGTCAAGCTGCCGGCAAGCAAGCAAAAATCCTCAATCAAATGATTGATGAATTATTCCATGAAAAACCGGACTTTTTTCAAGACCGTCTCAAGGAATTACTAGGACATACACCAGTTCAAGTTATCGCTGGTTCGGTTTTGGGTGTAGCTATTTCTTGGTTAGCGCGGGCTGTATATTAGTTATTGGTAACTGCCCGGATTTCCCAGATGATCAATATATGGTAAGTAGATACTCAGCATATATGACAACCATACTCAAAGAAAAAGCATTACTCCTTCTGCGTCAGGCTTTGAACAATCCAAATGCCGATTTTCGTGATGGACAATGGGAAGCTATAGAAGAATTAATACTCAATAAATCCCGGTTATTGGTTGTTCAACGGACAGGTTGGGGAAAAAGTCTAGTTTATTTCTTAGCAACTCGCTTATTAAGAGATCAGGGTGCTGGTTGTACTCTTTTAATTTCTCCTCTGTTAGCATTAGTGCGAAATCAAATTGCAGCAGCACAACATATAGAGGTAAAAGCAGAAACAATAAATTCTAGTAATCTTGATAAATGGAATCTCATTAACACAAAGTTATTAACAAATCAAGTAGATGTTTTATTAATTTCCCCAGAAAGATTAGCTAATCAAGATTTTTATAATAATATTCTTTTACCATTATCTCAAAAAATCGGGTTATTTGTAGTTGATGAAGCTCATTGTATTTCTGATTGGGGACATGATTTCCGTCCTGATTATCGCCGAATTGTTAGAGTTTTACAAGGACTACCTCCTAATATTCCAGTTTTGGCTACAACAACAACAGCTACAGCTAACAACCGAGTAGTTGATGATATCAAAACTCAATTGGGGCAAAATTTGCGTATTTCTAGAGGTGATTTAACTAGAAAAAGTTTGCTACTAAATAATCAAATTAAAGCATTAGTCGCCACCACAGCTTTAGGAATGGGTTTTGATAAACCAGATTTAGGTTTTGTTATTCATTATCAAAGACCTGGTTCTGTTGTTCACTATTATCAGCAAGTAGGTAGAGCGGGTCAAGAGGATTAGAAAATCATGTTTAATACTGTTTCAAATCATATTCTATCAGCAGATACTCAAGCAATTTTGCTATTGTGTGCTAGTTTTGGACAAAACCGCCAAACTGAACCGTTACCCCTAACTTTAAGTGAATATAACTTGTTAACAGAATGGTTGCTCAAGAATCAAATGCGTCCAGCAGATTTACTGGAAACAACAGCTATAGAAAAAATAAAAACAATAACTATTAATAAACTTAATCCTGATAGGATTATAGCTTTATTAGAACGTGGTTTAATGTTAAGTTTAGCAGTAGAAAAATGGACAAGTCAGGGTTTATGGATATTAGGACGTGGTGATACTAAATATCCTCAACGTCTCAAACAAATATTAAAACATTCAGCACCGGCAATTATTTATGGTGTAGGAAATATAGAATTATTATCTTTAGGAGGATTAGCAATTGTAGGTTCTCGTGATGTAGATGAGGAGATGCTACAATACACACAAAGAGTAGCAAAAACTTGTTCTCAACAAAATATACAAGTTATCTCTGGAGGTGCAAGAGGTATAGACCAAGAATCAATGTTAGGTATTTTAAATAATGGAGGAACTTGTGTTGGTGTATTAGCTGATAGCTTAACTAAAGCAGCAGTAAATAGTAAATATCGCTCTGGTATTAGAGAAGGTAGATTAACTTTAATTTCTAGTTATAATCCTGATGCTGGATTTAACATAGGTAATGCAATGGGAAGGAATAAATATATTTATAGTTTAGCTGATTATACTTTAGTTGTTAAATCTGATTTAGAAAAAGGTGGGACTTGGAATGGTGCTGTAGAAGCATTATCTAAAATCAAAGAAATTCCTGTATTTGTCAATATGACATCTCCGATTGCACCGGGAAATCAGGAATTATATAATCGAGGTGCAAAACCGTTTCCTTCAGAATTTGAAAATACTAATTTGAGAGAAATTTTAACAAGAGAAGTTGTTGATAGTGAATTAAGTAAAACAGTAACAATAGCAGATAATAATAACATTATTGCACCAGAGTTAAAAAATATTTCTCAAGATTGGTATGAATATTTCTTGTATTTACTAATAGATTATTTACACCAACCTAAATCTCCAGAAGATATTAAAATGTATTTTAACTCTACCACAGGATTGATTCCAGAACAGATAAAAGTATGGTTAACAAGAGCAATAAATGAAGGGAAAGTAATAAAAACAAAAGTAGAAAAGCGAGTTGCTTATGTAGTTAATCAAGCAGATACTCAACTTTCTTTGTTATAATATTAGTACCCCAGATTTCTCACAAGTGAGAAAAAACAATTGACTGTCATATTCTCATTCTTTAAGAGAAATCCAGGTATCTAATTTTGGTCACTGATTAAAAAAACAACTGACCACTAACAACTGACAACTATCAACGCACAATTGAACGCAGTAAAACTACTTTGCGACCATCTACCAAGATAGTGACAAAACCACTTTCGCTGAGTTTTTGTAATGTGTTATATGCTTCTTTTTGGTTGGTAGTATAAACTGCTAACAGATAAGGGCGTTGACCATAGGAGACAAAACCCACATCACCCCCAACTGCTTGTTGTAAGCTACTCAACAATTCTGGACGATTAAAATAATCTACCAGAATTGCATAACCTTCTCCTAATATTTTCGGATTATAGGTAAATTGGCTCTTTGGTACTTTTTCAGTTGGTGTTGTTGGTGATACTGAACGGGTGGTGATAATGGCAGACAAACCAACTATATTCTTAATATATCTAGCCCAACGATTGGCATCATCAATTTTTTTAAAACCACCAATTCGTGTGACTGTTTGATTGTTGTATTTACAAACAACTGTTTTTATTTCTGTTGGTAAGGCAGTACGCAATTGCTTTTGATTGTCTAGGGAAGGGCTAATTACTAATAATAGATATTCTTCCGTTGCTGGTGGTTGACAATTAGCAATGTTTTGTTGGGCAACTGCTGGATAGATATTGCTAATTAAAGGAGGGACGGCTAGTAATAAAGCACTGGGCAAAATTTTTAATATTTGCATAAATTGTTGAATGGGTAATTGTTGACAGTTGACAGTTAACAGTTAAAAGTCAACAGTCAACGGTGATATGTTAGGAAACCGTGCTCAGGGATGCTAAAGGGTTAGGTATGGTATCTGAGGGAGCGGAAAATTCTCCAGTAATTACATATTCTAACCTGAGTTTGAGCCAGGTAATAAATTGGGCATTAGTGGAAATAATAGCGGCTGCAGGTTGGGGACATTTCTTTTTAATTTCAGCCATTGCTGGTGTTTCCAGAAAAGCGGGTTGTTTGATTAACCAAAAATCAATTTCTTTTTCTTGCTCATGATAATTACGAGTACGTTCTTTGAGAACTTCGTCCATGGGTTCTTCTTCCATGAGGAAGTGTTGACTGGCTAAAATGTAATAGTATTTTTGCATTTTCTTCGTTTGCTGACTCATTCGTAATTTTAGGGTACAGTGGTAATATCCCTGACTTCTAGGATTAATTCATCATTTATTGACATAATAAAAGAAGAAGTCGGGGATTTGATTAGGGTAAAGTGTGGAATCTGTACCCTGGACAATTAAATTTTCTTCAAGCCTTGAAACTAAGAACTAAAGGGACAACCACCGCTCTTATTTTCACTATTTTCTAGTTTGCCACCTGCTGTCAGCTTTTCTAAAAACAGGGCATTATCAAAATAGTGTTCTAAAGAGACTATTTTTAAGTCATCGGTGACATGAGCAACACTGATACCGATAATTTCTACAGTTTCTCCTGTGGGTGAATAACCCTTATATGTGCCCTGAAAATGTCCCCAGTGTCTCCATTTGAAAGTAACATTGGGTGGGCCAGAATAAACTGCTAAGACTTCCCATGGGAAACCTTGGGGAAAAGTGCTGTGAAAGATATCATGGGATGATTCAAAACTTTCTTCTGAAGCTTTGTAATGTTGAGAATCAGCCATAAATAAATTATAAGTACCTTTAGCAGCTAATTCGGCGGCGGTGTATTGTTGACCTCCATTGCTTGTAACTCGGAATTGGTCATTGACAATAGATAACCACTCTTGGGGGTTAGTTTTCCATGACACTTCCATCTCGAAAGTTCGGACGAGATTTTCGACGATCGCTTCTAGTGTACCTTCTAAATGATTGTGAATGCTTTCTTTGGCGAGATTTTCCTCAGAACGGGTGTAGTTGGGGGGTTTTTGATAACGCCATTGGGCATCTTTGCTGGCGGCAATTACCTTGGCTCTATTTTGTACCCATAGGGGTAGGTTGTTAGACTGTGTAGAAGTCATAGAAGTTTGAAGTTTCCAAATTTGATGCTAATTTTTCGGGGATTACGCAGCTAATACCCTGCTAGGGTAGGGGAGCAGCAGGGAGCGAACGGCCGTTCGCCCATACAACAGTTATCAGTCACCCTTTCCTCCCATCGCCTCTTTCATTTCGCGGACTGCTCTTTCTATACCTACTAAAGCTGCTCTACTGATGATCGTATGACCGATGTTGAGTTCTTCCATGCCTGGAAGTGTGGCAATGGGGTAAACGTTCCAGTATGTGAGTCCATGACCGGCATTTACTCTTAATCCTGCTTTGATAGCTTGTTGACAACCTTGGGCTAATAAAGCTAGTTCTTTGTGACGAGTTGTTTCGTTTTTGGCTTCTGCATATTGCCCTGTATGCAGTTCGATAAATTTGGCTTTTACCTTGACAGAAGCCTCAATTTGTGGTGGTTCGGCATCAATAAATAGACTAACGGGGATGCCGGCATTTTGCAATTCATCAACTATCTTACCTATTCTAGCAATTTGTCCGACAATATCTAAACCTCCTTCTGTAGTTACCTCTTCTCTTTTTTCAGGAACTAAGGTAACATAATCAGGTTTGATATCGAGAGCGATCGCTAACATTTCGTCAGTAGCTGCCATTTCTAAGTTTAAATGGGTTCTGACAGTTTGGCGTAATAGTCGTACATCTCGATCTTGGATATGTCTTCTATCTTCCCGTAAATGGGCGGTGATGCCATCTGCACCGGCTAGTTCTGCGAGTATTGCCGCCGCTATGGGGTCTGGTTCTACTGTGCGCCGGGCTTGGCGAATGGTAGCGATATGGTCAATATTAACACCGAGTGTAGGCACGCCTGGGGGTTCTCCTGTTTAACAATTCTTAGATGTTGATTTTAGCGGAAATTAAAACGACATAATCTCAGTATTTACCATTTGGTCATTAGTAGTCGAATATAACTTCACCTTTGAGCAATAAAAACATAGATCATAAAAAATCCAAGTCAAAAAGGGTTTTCAGTAAATTTCCTCATGAGGAAGTTTCTGAGTTTGAGTAAAAATCAAGTATTATTTTAAAGTTAGACTTGAACCAATACAACATACATCAAATATCAACCTAGTTGATATTTAATAGTTGAGAAGGAATAGCTAATCAAAGGTAGGTAAAGCAAATGTGATCAAAATAGGAGTTTTGAGACAATTCTTCTTGCTTATTTATTAACAATTGTAATCCGTGAGACAGACATAAATGATTTATATCTTTGCCCAAGTACAAGCAACACCAACACCTAATCCTATACCAATAACACCATTCATGATGCCAACGGGGGGACAATTTGCTGGATTTTTGTCTACTTTGACGGTGTGCGCGGTAATTTCTCTTGTGGTTTGTGTTGCACTTTTTGTAGTATTGCGATCGCTAGTTCGCAAATGGGAACAGGATACTGTAATCGTAATTCTTGGACTTTCCCAGATTCCTCTAAGTATCGTTTTAATTCTCACCAGTTTGAAAATAGCTTTATTTCATTTAAGCAATTCAGGAGAAATAATTGCCTGGATTCAAAAAGCCGACACGGCCTTATTGATAGGTGTTTTCACTTATTGGTTTACTCAGTTATTTACCGAGACCGCAGTTGCCTATTTAAAAACCTATGCAAGAAAAACAGAAGCTGTTTGGGACGATGTTTTAATACCATTACTACAAAACTTTATCCCTGTGATTACTTATATAATAGGGATTTCCTTATTTTTTAGTTCACTGGGTGTAGATTTATCGGGTATAGGACTGGCTCTAGGTAGTATCACTGTTGTCTTAGGGTTAGCCGTTAAAGACATTTTAAGCAACTTTTTCAGTGGCTTAGTGTTATTAGTTGATACACCATTCAAATTTGGAGATGTGATAGCTACTTCGGATGGATCACTAGCAATTATCAAACAAATTGGGATTCGGGTGACAAAGTTGTATCTGATTGAACAGCATTGTGAAGTTTATATGCCTAATGCGACTTTAGGTAATCAGAATATCACTAATCTGAGCCGTCCCACAACACACTACGCCTATACGATTAATGTATCAGTAAGAATTGATGCTGATGCCATCGTAGCCACAAATATCTTACGAGAAATCGTCGTTGGACATCCAGATACCTTAGCGAATTTTGATGAGAAACTTAAATCATTAGATAGTTTCTATGGCTTAAAAGAAGCTACAGACAATCATCTTTCTAAAAAAGATGCTGGACGTAGGCGGATAGAACTGGAAAAGGAAGTTAATTTGCAATTAAACAAAATTCAAGATGAATTTGAAACATTAATTCAAGAGATTAAAATTCTAGAAAGAGGAGGATTAGATACACAGGAACTAAAAGGGATTCAGAAAACCTATTTAGAAATTCTCAACCTAGTGGGAATGGTAATCATCATGGAACGTAAGGGTAAAAGACAACGTTCATGGCTGGAAGAAAATGAATCTAGGGATAAATCAACTCTAATTGGTTTAGTGAGATTTTGGTATGAAACCTGGTTAAAAGATCCAGATTTAGTAGCAGAAGATCAAAACATATTGCCTGATGAATGGGAACAAAAGATTGAAATTTTGAAAATTAAATTAAATAGATTGTTCCAAACTATTTCTAATCCAGGAGTAGATGAAATGAGATTAGATGACTATGCAGCAAGATTACTAGATTGGTTAGAAACTGACTTTAAAGAGTGTTCTACTGCTTGGAAAGAGCCACAAATTGAAATTACCGATATTCAAGGTTCTGCTTTACAATTCTCCGTCAGATTCTATATTGATAATATTCAATTAGAACATTGGAGACGTGGAGAAAGAGTCAAAAATGAAGTCCGTCGAGAGATGATCCGACGGTTGAGATTAGCTCACATCTACACAGGTTAAAAAGAATTTCAGTGCTATAGCAGTGAATAGATAACAAAACCGTTGTAAGCTTTGGTTTGCATCTTGCAGATATGCAATATGCTGTAAATCACAGCATATTTCATTAGGCCGCTGGTGAAAAAGACGTAGGGACAATTCGTGAATTTTCCCCACCAAGGTTTTGGTAGTTATGCACATTTCATTACCACCAGATGTCTATTTAGATGTGTGGCGCAGACATACTAAAGAGTTCCAAAGCCTTTTTTCTTTTTATCTTTCTTTTTCTTGGCTGGTGGTGCACCGCCGGGATAGCCACGCCAGCCGGGTGAAGGGCGATTTCCAGCCGCTAAAGGATTGCCACCACCAAACATTCCGGGCATACCGGGGATGCCACCTTGTCCCATTTGCTGCATGAGCGATCGCATTTTTTGAAAGTCTGCTACCAACTTACTCACATCTGACTCTTTATAACCAGATCCAGATGCAATTCTTTTTCTGCGACTGGGCGAACTAGACAATAAATCTGGATCACGGCGTTCTTTCATTGTCATGGAGTTAATCATAGCTTCGCAACGTTTTAGCTGAGTTTCTCCATGTTTCAATTGATCCTCAGAAAGCTTATTCATCCCCGGAATCATTTTGATAATGCCACCCAGAGAACCCATGTTTTTTAGCAACCGCATTTGCTTGAGAAAGTCAGTAAAATCAAATTTTGCTGACAGGATTTTCTCCTGCATTTTCTCCGCATCTGCTAAATCTATTTCTTCTTGGGCTTTTTCTACTAAGGTGAGAACATCCCCCATGCCCAAAATCCGCGAAGCCATCCGTTCAGGATAAAACGGTTGTAGTGCCTCGACTTTTTCCCCCACACCAACAAATTTAATGGGCGCGCCAGAAATTTGCCGCACAGATAAGGCCGCACCACCTCGGCTATCCCCATCCATTTTAGTCAGGATTGCCCCAGTAATACCGATTTGATCATGGAAGGTGCGAGTTAGGTTTGCTGCCTCTTGCCCGGTCATTGCGTCCACAACCAGAAGAGTTTCATCTGGCTGGACTGTTTCTTTGATGCGGGCTAATTCCGCCATCATATCCTCGTCAATTTGCAAGCGTCCCGCAGTATCAATAATTACTGTATTGATGCCTTCTAATTTGGCGCGTTCCACTCCTTGACGGGCAATTTCTACGGGGTCAGCATCGCTTCCTAATTCAAATACTGGAACATCTATTTGTTTACCCAAGGTAATTAACTGGTCAATCGCGGCAGGACGATAGATGTCTGTGGCTACTAGCAGACAACTGCGCTCTTGTTTGCGTAAATGTAAAGCTAATTTAGCGGTGGCTGTGGTTTTACCTGTTCCTTGTAAACCTGCCATTAAGACAACGGTGGTCTTACCTGCAACTTCTGCCAGGGGAACATTTTCTTCCCCCATCACTTGCACTAATTCATCATAAACAATTTTAATGAATTGTTGATCAGGACGCACACCGGCGATAACTTCAGCCCCCTGGGCTTTGGTTTCGACTTCGCTAATAAAATCTTTGACCACCTGGAGATTGACATCTGCTTCCAACAACGCCCGACGTACTTCCCGTAAAGCGTCTTGTATATTGGATTGGGAGATTTTATCCTGTCCTCGCAGTTTTTTCCAGGCGGACTCTAAACGGTCAGATAGCGCATCAAACATAATTCAGTTATAACCTAGTTAGTCTGTTGAGAATATTTACTCAGTTTTTAAGGATCTTCAATATCTAGCTTATCTGAGTCTAGCAACTGATGAATCTGGTAAACCGTAATTTTCAAGGTATCCTCAGTCATGGACAAACGTATATTCGTTATAACTTGTCATGCTTATACGATAAAGATAGTTCTTCCTCGTCAAGACTATCGTAACAGGTTTTTTTGATGCTGTCAAGGGAAAAAAGGGGTTTTCTCTGGGAATTTTTTTTGAGTGATTAATATAGAACTCATATTTGATTTTTGAAAAAAATTAGGTATTGTAGGGGTGATTCATGAATTATCCCTACCTCTACTTTTGAGGTATTTTGTGTAAGTCCTGAGTTAAATATAAATTAAACTTTAAAATTCAGTAAAATTGGGATGGTTTTGATATAATTTTGATATTAATATTCATGAAAATTACTGCAAATTATGTCTAATTTTAATCTCTATATCCAAAATCTCCAAAAAAACATTAAACATGGTGGGGAACGTAGTCACTACTCCAGTTTACAAAGCTTAATAGAAAGTTTAGAAATTGGCATTAATACCATAGTAGAAGAAAAAGGTAATCAAGCAGGAATACCCGACTTAACCATCAGAAAAAATGAGGGCGTTGTGGGATATATAGAAGCTAAAGATATTAATATCAACATTACTAAATTAGACAAACAAAATGAACAGCAAATTAAACGTTATTTAGAATCGAATATAGGTTATAACTTCATCTTAACTAATTATCTAGAATTCCGTTGGTATGTAGATGGGGAATGTGAAAAAACTGCTGATTTAGCTACTTTAGAAAAGGGAGAAATTATCCTAGTTGATGATTTAAAACCTATCACAGAATTATTACAATCATTTCTGAATCAAAAAGCCAAAGATATTAATAATTATTACGATTTGGCTAAAGAAATGGCAGTTTATACTAAAACCATTAGAAACGCAATTCAATCATCTTTATAAATAGAAACAACCACAGAACAATTAAATCTTCTAAAATCAACATTTAAAAAACTACTACTTTTAGATATAGATAATGATAAATTTGCAGATATGTACGCTCAAACTATCGCTTATGGGTTATTTACTGCAAAAATTGGTCATGTACAAAATCCTGGACAATTTACATTTA
>JBJTTJ010000170.1:0-8697 GCA_046080125.1 Cuspidothrix sp. | reverse complement strand
ATCAACCATAATAATTTCATAGTTGTCTTGATTAATAAATTTTTCTAGAGAGTTTAGACAATTTATTAAAACGTTTATACCATTATAGTTAACTAAGATAATAGAGATTGAGTTAGTTTTTGTGTTCATGGGAATTGTTATCTGTTAAAAATATGTTTCTGATTTTTTGGATATCAAATAAAATTTTTAAAATTAAGATCCTCAAAGCTATACCTTCTGAATGATACACACATAATAGGTTTTTATATAATAATTTTAATATTTTTATGCCAAAATCTAAGTTTTGATCATCAAAAGGATTACTCCATTTTACAATATCTAATTCCTGTTTAAACCTTTTATAGAAAACCTTGCTAAAGTCTCTATGTATGAGATAACTATTACCACGAATTTTAAACTTCTTGCCTACCCAGGTTAATAACTCTCGATGAATTTTACCTGCTTGTTCTGTTACTCCTACATTATTTGTACTATGAATCCTATATTGAATTAAAGGTTGATGAATATGGCCAATTTTACCTTTATGAGATGCAACTACAGCTATCCACCAATCATGATACCAAAGAATTTTATCCTGGGGTGGAAAAGGGAGTATATCTTGTATGATAGATGTACAGAATAGTACGGAACATCCAGTTACTACGTTACGAAGTAATAATAAATCGGTAGATAATTTTTCAGGATTACGTGCTTCAAATTTCCAGGTAGAATGATTAATGATTTGATCATTACTATCTATCATTTCTAAATCTGAATGTACTAATACTGCTTTTTCAGAACGTAGTTTTTCTAATGATACAGATAATTTTTGAGGATACCAGATATCATCTTGATCTGCTAAAGCTATGGCTGTAATTTCTGAATCTTGAATAGCATATTTTACACCTCTTTCAAAGTTATAATAATGATTGAGATTATTATTATGAAAATGACAAATAAACCTTGAATCTTCAGTAATTATTCCTTGAATGGATATCTGGTATTCTGCTTGGGAACAGTCATCAATTATGTAACAAACCCAATTTTGATGAGTTTGGTTTTTTATTGAGTCTATCTGTTTTTGGAAGTAGTTTAGGTTGGGGTTGTAGGTGGCTAAAACAATAGCAATTTTTTCATCCTGCATGATCACCAGAGCGATTTTGTTCAGAATAGCTATAATTTAGTTTATTACCTGTTAAGTTTTCACAAATAGCGATCGCTTCTAGCATAGAACAATTACTATATCGAGAACCTCCAATATTATACACTTCTCCACATCTGGGATTTTGATAGAAATGGTAAAAAGCATTAACTAAATCATAACTATAGATATTATCTCTCACTTGTTTACCTTGATAGCCAAATATCGTGTAAGCATCACCCAAAATTAATACAATACTAAAGTACCATTAGCATTCACTGTAAAATCGGTATAAGGATCTCTTGCAGCCCAATCAGGAGAAGGTTAAGCAGCAGTATGTATAATTAAACTAATATCAGAAGAATATTGTTTAAATAAATTTCCAATGGCTTCATAATCACGAGTATCAATATTATGATGTTGATAGCGATCGCCATATTTTTCCTGTAGTAAATTACGATTCCAACTAGTGGAAGCATTGTCACCAAAGAAACTATAGCCAAGGAACTTCCGACAAAACCAGCCCCTCCAGGAATGAGAATTTTATGAGTCATATTGATTTTATCTTATATCTTGAGTATTTGCTTATTGATTCAATGTTTAAATTATGTTTGACCATGATTTTGCTTTCCTTTGTTGTTTAGAGTTTTTATTTTTGAATGTTGACGGAAATAATCACCACGGGAAAGCATTTTCTCTAATAAAATTGAAAGCACAATAAATAAGTAACGACTACCCATTTCTCTGATCTTTAATTTAGAAATTCCTGTTTTGCGATTAGTCCATGTAATAGGAATAACTGTATAATTATAACCTCTAGCGATCGCTTTTAGAGGAATTTCTACAGTTAAGTTAAAATGGTGTGACATTAAAGGAGAAATTCCTTCAATTACTTCTCGACGATAGGCTTTAAAAGCATTAGTTGTATCGTTAAATTTTAACCCAAATAGGACTTTAACAAATAAGTTTGCCAGTCTGTTAATGACCAGTTTATGCTGGGGATAGTCAATTACTTTACCTCCTTTAATAAATCGTGAACCAAATACACATTCATAACCCTCCTGTAGTTTATGATAGTAATCTACAATGTTTTGGGGCGAATCTGAACTATCTGCCATAACAATAGCTATTGCATCACCTTCAAAGTTTTCTAAACCACATCTTACAGCAAAACCAAACCCATTTGGATAGTAATTATTAACATATCTAACTTGAGGATTTTCTGCACAAAGTTCTTGTAAAACCTTTTCTGTACTATCCTTGCTATTATCATTAACTACTAATATTTCATAAGGTATATTTTCCTGTTCTAATAGTTCAGTAATAGATTTGACTGTGGGGGTAATTCCCTCTTCTTCATTATAAGCTGGAATCACAATGGAAAATAACTCTATAGATTGGTAATTTCCATGATATTTAAAATTATCTTTTTGATGTAAAGATGGTTCTAGTCCTTCTGGATAAAATATTTCTGATGCTTGATTTTTTAGTTGATTTTTGAAAACCAGGCGATCGCTGATAATATAATTTAAACTAGCACTTAATAAAACCCCAATCAATGTATTTATTTTATAATCAACTTTTAGCCAATCTAAAATAGGAAAAACGACAAATACTCTTAAAATAACAGCAGTTCCGGCAGATAAATGATAGAGAGGAATTTGTTTAAATATAACTTCTTTAATATTCCAAACTCCTCCTGTCCATACCCAAAGACGATAAATAAAGAAACTCAGTAATACAGATAGTTCAATAGCAATTGTATTGGCTACATTTCTTAATAAAGGACTATTCCATCCTAACCATTCAATCATTACAAAGATGAGAATTAGGTTGAATAAGGCTGCTATTCCTCCACCAATAAGGAATTTTAGGATTTTTTTGGAAAATAAAATTTTTTTCATTAGTTTCATTATTCCTAGATAGTATATTTTTATTTTTTATTCATAAATTTTGATTCATGATTAATCTATCTTAATCTCATATACACCAGTAATAGGAATTGCTTGATTTGTTTCTCTTTCATAAATCCATGCCTTGATCTTGTGAACACCTTTAGGTAAATTATAAGAACTTAAACTTGTTGACCAACCAGAGTTATAATATGATCTTTGGTTAAAAAATTTAGCTACATCAGGTCTACTGTCTCCAGTTTCTGTAATACCAAGAAGATAGTTATTAGAAGAATATGTAATTAATATTGGAAGTTTTTTTGCCCCGACTTGGTTTTTTTCAAAAGACCAACCATTGATAAAAATAGCTTCCCCTTGTTTTAAGATTTTTTGCTCTTGTGATTTGCTATCCATGATACCATTATACTTGTCTGTTATTTCAGATAGGAATTTTATATTTTTCAATTTTGGTAAATTAATTATATTATCTTTTTGCTGCATAGAATTATTTGCAAAGTTATATGATATTAAATTAACTTCTATTTGGGATTTATATAATACAGGATTAACAGTAGAAAAACTAAATGATTTAACAGACATAGGCAGTTCTCCTTTAAATAAAGCTAAAGCATCATTAGAGCTTTGTGGTAAATAACTAATAATTACACCATTATTAGCATTTTCAGGAATTATTCGGTATGAATTACCTTGACCATTAGTATAAACTACATTAATTATCACTGGAGGACTTCTAAATAAGGTTTTATAAATCTTACCTAGCATTGAATATTTTATTTCTATTTTAGCTCTAATCAGTTCTCTATCATCTACTTTTAATTCATGGAGTTTATTCCAATTTATTGAAAACTGTCCACGATTATTTTCTTTTTGTAAACAAATATTAGATTTACGTTGCTGTAAAATCATTATATCATTCAGTTTTTTGGTATTAATAAAATTAGGAAACTGTGATGATATTTCATAATTACAAAAAATATTAGTAAAAGTTTCCGGTTCATCAAAAAAAGGATGTCTACCATCTATAGACGTAAAATTATAGATAATATGGTTTGGTTTATTTGATAGAATACTTTGGGAATTTATTTTATCTAGTGAGCTAGTATAAGCAGAATAGGACTGAAAAATAGGTCTAGGTTGCCAATTTAGATTATTAGCAGGTATTAAGGAAATTTCCCAGGGTATTACATCTACAGTCTTATTTTTAAGAAATTCTCCCACCTGAGATGGCAGTTTCATTTCAGATAAATTTTCTTGATTTGACTTAATAATGTTATCACTAAGAGCGTTTATATTTAGCATATACTTTATCTTAGCTGTAAAATTTTCCAAATATATAGCTGGTAAAAATGAAGGAATCACCAAAGGAATAAATATAATATATATCAATATCAAATACTCTAATAACCGTTTTTTATTTAGGTGAATTTGATTTCTTAGAGATAGGTAACCAAGTAAAGGTATAAATTTTACAAATATAAAAACATGACCATCTTGACGAACAAAACCATGTTTAAATGTTATCCAAAGCACAAATGCAATGGTTAAATTATACCCTAATGAATTTTCTTTATTTTTAGCTGCTTTTATTAATAAAAGTAAAATCAGAATTATTTGTAATAAGGCATAAGCCAATTCATACTTAGAACCAACAATACTCATAGCACTAGAATAACCAGAAGATATTGCTAAAGAGTTTCTCAAGTAATCAATAAGTGAAGCTCCATTTTTTGATAAACCATTTAAAATAATATCAGTAGTCCACAGGGTTGATATAGAACAAATAACTAATTGATATGAATATTTGGTCAAATTTTTACGATGTTTAATATTTACTAATAAATTTATTCCGTTATATATAATACCTGCTCCTAATACACAAATACCTAAGCTAAATTTAGTTGTTAGGCAAAAACCCGCGATAACCCCTGTAAACAAAGAATATAATATGATTTGGTATTTATTCTGAAACTTGATTTCATAAGGTAGAAGTATTAAAAATATAAACAAAATTGTGTAATCAATGCCTGCTCCTAAAATATAAAATAATAACGAAGATAATATTAGTACAAATAAATTAAGCCATTTTTTTAGACTATAAAGTTTGATTAATTCATTGATCAATATCCCAAAGAATGCTAAATGTATCAAACATCTAAATAATAGAATAGACCAGAAATTACTATCAATAACAGCACCATGAATTAAATAACCTAGTGGACCGTATGTGAATATGATATCTTTTCCATAGGTTAACTTTTCAGATGAAGCATAACTAATCGCATATTGCCATGATGGATCAAGACCAGTGTGAATGCCATAAGGTAAAGGAAGAAAAATAATAAAACAATATCCTATTAGTATAAAACATAAAATAGGAATAAATATCTTATATATCAAAACTTTACTATTCATTTTTGTTAATAATGAATGCATCCGAATAACTTCTCCTAAAAATATAAATTATTATGGTATATCTATAGCATAATCTTCTGTTTGTTTCGTTAAATTAGGACTATAGCACGGATCATAGTCAATTATTTTTTGCCATTTTGACTGCATATATTTTACCTCATGACTAAACCTTCTCTGCTTCTCCGGTGTATCTTCATAACCACGACTTTTTGACTCATAATGATATAGCTTTACATGGGGTAAATAAACATTTCTATACCCTTTTTCAAGGAATTTTAAACACAAATCAATATCATTAAAAGCTACTGCTAAACTTTCCTCAAACCCTCCAACCTCTTCAAAAACTTCACGCCGACACATTAAACAAGCTCCGGTAACAGATGAATAATTATTTACAGTTTTGAGTTGGTTAAAATAACCATAACTATCACCAACAAAATATTTATGACTATGACCAGCTACTCCTCCTATTCCTCGTACTACTCCAGCGTGCTGAATAGTATTATCTGGATATAATAATAATGCCCCTACTGCTCCAATACTATTTCTTTGTGCTTGCTCTACCATACCATCAAGCCAATCATTATTAATGACTTCAGTATCATTATTCAGAAACAAAAGATACTTCCCTTTCGTTTGCTTAACTGCATAATTATTAATTTTAGAAAAATTAAAAGGAATATCCAATATTTCACATCTGAATCTTTGAGGTTCTTTAATTTTCCACAATTCGATAATTTCCTTAGTTTCTTTCTCCGTACTACCATTATCAACTACTAAAACTTCATAGTTAGAATAAGTAGTTTTTTCAAAGATAGATTTTAAACAAGTATTCAGAATATTGCCTAAATTCTTAGTAGGAATAATAATACTCACTAAATCATGATGTTTAATTTCATATCTAACTATATGATGACCACCAGCTACCGGAATAACCTTTCCCGACTCACCTCTTCTTTCTAAGGCATCTTTAATGGCTCTTTGTGCTGCTATAGTGGCATAATTTTTAGTAGATATATCTTGAGCAGTGGATTCTGCATGAATCCGCCAATGATATAAAATCTTAGGAATATGAAAAATTTTATCTGTTTTTTCCGTTAGTCTTAAGACTAAATCATAATCTTGACTACCTTCATAACCTTCTCGAAAACCTCCTATTTCTCTAACTAAGTCTAGACGATAAACACCTAAATGACAGGTGTACATACGTGATAAGAATGAATCTGGACACCAATCGGGTTTAAAATATGGATCTTGTAATTTTTCTTCCTCATTGATTTTATCTTCATCAGAATAAATCATATCTGCTTCAGGATACTTATTAAGTAATTTCACTACCTCATACAAAGCATTAGTAGTCAATAAATCATCATGATCTAATAAAGCTATATATTCTCCATTTGCTAATTCTATTGCAGAATTGGAACTCCTAGAAATGTGGCCATTCTCTTTCCTGAAAGCAACTTTTATTCGCTTGTCTCTAAGAGCATATTCTTGTAATATTTCCTCCATATAAGGTTTAGTAGAAGCATCATCAGCAATACACAATTCCCAGTACGGATAAATTTGGTTTAATACAGAATCTATTGCTTCTTTTAAAAAATCTCTTGGAGTATTATAAACAGGCACAATCACACTAATTAACGGTTTATAGCTGAGATTTTTAATATCCTCAGTCATAAAAATTAAGTCTGTTGTTTTAGGATAATTTTTATTTAACCATTGTTGATACCTTATATCGTCACTTATAGGAATTTCTTCTTTCCGTTTTAACAGATTAATGGTACAGGTTAAACCATAGGTGAAGAGAAGAATAAGAATTAACCGTAAGTTTAATATTAACTTAACTATCTTTTTCAATTTTTTTTTTATTTTGAATATAGTTTTAAACTTAAACCATATTTTTCTTAATTTCCAAAATTTGCTAGTTTCCATTGCTACAATAGTAGCTTGAGTTTCTTGTAATTGAGATTGAGTCTCTTGTAATTGATACTGTGTTTCTTGTAAATTTTTAACTACAATTTCGTTAGTAGCTTGAGTTTCTTGTAAATTTTTAACTACAATTTCATAGTTCTGTTTTAAAGAAAAATACTTATTATTAAAATTGCTGGGAAATGCTTTAATGATAAACTGTAATATGTCTATATTTTTATCTTCTTTAAAAATGCCAATTAGTTCAACTGCAAAATTTTCTTTTTGAACATAAGGAATTAAGGGATTTTGAGAAAATATTTCTAGTTTTGTATAATCTACTTGATGTATAAAATAACCATTTCTTTCAAAAAGTTCTTCAACTGTTTTTCTAGTAAAAAAGCGAAGATGTGTATCATCTAATATCCCTGAAGGCATATAATCAAAATTACCTTCTAATAAAGCTAGTCTAACAGCACCGTGAGCAATATTAGGAATAGAAGCAACAACATAACCAGAGGGATTCAAAAAATCCTTTGTTTGCTCTAAAACCTTCCAAGGATTTCGCGAATGTTCTAAAACATCACCAAATACAGCTACATCAAATTTTCTATCTCCTAAAATATCATGTAAAGAATGAAAATCCAAATCACACACAAATACTTCTTCACAGTATTGTCTAGCGATTTCTGCTGCTTCAGAATTAATTTCTAATCCCGTTACTTTACATCCTTGTTTTTTAAGAAAATTTGCTAAATATCCACTAGCACAACCAAAATCAAGAATAGTTTTATTTTCTCCTATAAAAATAACCATTTTTTTTAAACTGTTATTATTATCCAAGTCACAAATGTTTAGATTTTCAGGTAAACTAGGATATTGTTTATAATTTTCTTTCATAATTGACCTAAAGGTGGGGTGATTATTGACACATCATCTCAACTTGCTACCGAATTAGTCTTGCGTCACAGGGTAACTCCAAGTACGTTTGTTTAAAAATTATAAACCGCTTTCTGCTCCCGGTTTAACATACTTCATTACTAGGGCAATGAATTGTTGACGTTTTTGAGAACTGAGAATTGACATCATTAATGACAGTCATAAGCAGTAGTTTTGTAATTGTAAAATTAATGGCACAGGAATTGAAACCTAAGCACAACCACAGGATAACTATATAGCACCGTAAAGAAGATGTCAATAGCTCTGGCTGCGTGTCTTGTTGTTTTTGTTTGCGATACATTTTGATGCAAGGGTTTTTACTTACTTTACCCCTTTTTCTTACACTTTTTTCTTTTTTCTGACTCTCAAACTCTTTATTTTTCTGGCTTTTGACTTTACTCA
>JBJTTJ010000169.1:0-5684 GCA_046080125.1 Cuspidothrix sp. | reverse complement strand
TTACCACTAGCCGCAGCAGCGCCACTTGTACCGAGAAAGCCTTTATCAACAATGATTACCTTAACACCTTGAGATGCAGCTGCCGATGCCGCCCAGGCGGCGGCAGGTCCACCACCAATTACTAGCACGTCAGCAGTTAGTTGTAATTCATTTTCTGTCAGCAATTTCTTGTCCTCCTAATTCATCAATTAAGTTTTTCTAAACTGTTAAAAGTTAAAGATGCTAAAACAGGTTCAGGTTTCCAGTAATATTCAACGTTGGGTTGACCGTTAAATTCATTGATTGAAAATGTCCTCGCTTGAAAACCGTGTTTTTCATAAAATGCACGAGCCTTGATATTTTCTTGCAATGTGTAAAGATTCAGTCCTTGAGGACACAATCTTTTAGCAAGATTAAGTAATGCTGACCCAATACCTAAATTTTGATAATTCTCATCTACAAAAAGTTGATTTAAAGATTGTTCTTTGGTCAAGATTACAGCAAAACCAGTAATTCTGGTTTCAACTTCAGCAACAAAAATATCACCGGTTTCTACTAATTCATAAAATTTTTGTTGCCATTCCGCATAAGGTTGTGGGTGCTGGAGATGGGGAAAAGTCTGATGCCATGTTCCATACCAAAGTTGAACAATATTTTCTAAATCCTCTGGTTGATAATTACGAATTTTTATTGGTTTCATAATCAAGCTATGGATTCAAACTAAATAAGGCTCTAATTCCAGTTCCCATATTTGATATTTAGACCTTAATTCTTCAAATATTTCTCTATGTTTTACTTGGAGGTCAATTTCTTCTTTTTCATCATTATCCAAATTAAAAAGATATTCATCATTGCCAATTTTTAAATACTTCCAATCTCTACTACGCACTGCACCTTGTGGTACTTTTGGTGGTAAACCTGGTCTGTTATTTCCTTTATGTCTCCAAAATAATGTGCGATCATGAGCAGGAATTTCACCTTGAATAATGGGCAGTAAATTTTCACCATCTAAAGGATAATCAGGGTGGGAATTAGTTTGTGTCGCTGCCAAAATAGTGGCTGTAATATCATGGGTAATAATTACTTGATTACTTATTTGATTTGGGGCAATAACTCCAGTCCAGCGAATAAAGGTAGGAACTCGGATTCCACCTTCATATAAATTGCCTTTCTTGCCTTGAAAAGTGCCAAAATTAGAGAACTTTTCCCCTCCATTATCACTAGCAAAAATAACTATGGTATTTTCAGCTATGCCGGCATCTTCTAAAGCTTGTAATACTCTAGCAACACCATTGTCTAAACTTTGGACAACTGCGGCATAAGATTCTGCTGTACCAGTGTTAACCCAATTTTGCAGATTATCTCTACCAATTAAAGTGTTACTTAGTTCAACATCTTCAGGTCCTTCCCAAGGCCAATGAGGTGCAGTGTAATGTAAGCTGAGATAAAACGGACGGTTACGAGAACGTTTAATAAAATCTACAGCACGTTCGGTAAATATGTCTGTTATGTAACCTATTTCCTCAACTTTTACATCTGCTTCCCACAGGTCAGGTTCTCCACTGGTGTCTACATGACGAAAGTAATCTATTGCTCCACTAAAGTTACCAAAAAATTCATCAAAGCCACTTTTTAAAGGGCTATATTTGGGCAAATAACCACAATGCCATTTACCAACTAGGGCTGTTTCATAATCATTTGCTTTTAATAAAGATGCTATGGTGGGATGTTCTGGAGGTAGTCCAACAGTATCTCCTATTTGTTGAAAACTTAGTAAGGGTTCATAATTCCCTATTGCTAGTCTCCCTGGATAACGTCCTGTAAAAAAACCAATTCTGGTAGGTGTACAAACTGGGGAATCAGAATAAGCTTGGCTAAAACGTATTCCCTCTTTTGCTAATTGGTCTAAATGGGGTGTTTGATAATTTGTTTGTCCATCAATACTCAGATCACCCCAACCTAAATCGTCAACTAAAATGAAGACTACATTAGGACGTTGTTTGAGCGCGAAGTTAGTAGAAACCATCTGTTATTTTTGTAATTTTCACAAATAATGTGCTTTAGACGACCGAAATTACAGCATTTCCTTTTTGTTATGAGGTACAGAACAGGCAGGATGCCTGTACCACAATGGTTTTATCATTCATATCTGTACCTCATAATAACGGAAACTGCTGTAAATATGCGGTTTTCAGAACTTTGATAGAGACGCTTAAACTGTACAGAAAATGTACTTTTCTTCTAAGTATTAAGCAGGGTAAAGTGCCAGGAAAAAAAGGTAGAAATTTTAGCTATTTAATCTTGCTCCTACAAAAAACAATTACGGTTAATTTCAACAACTTAGCTATTGAGGTTGAGAACCTTATTTTTGACTGATTGTGCTAGGAGTAATAGCTTCATACTGTTGAGGTGTAAGAGTGGCTTCTTGAATATTAATACGTTTTGGAAGAAGACCATTGTTGTAGAAATAATCGGCAACTCGTTGTTGATCTTTAAGTAAAGTTGGAGAAATAGCTCTCAAACCGTAGGTACGACGGCTAATTACCAAATTCATTACATCTGGAGGTAGTTTTTGATGAGGTACAGTTAAGTCTACTACTTCTTTAGGATGTTTTTGCGCCCATCTGTGGATTTTATCAATTTCTTCAATGACTATTCGTAATAGTTGGGGATTATCAATTGCAAACTGTTTCAGACCAACATAATATCCACCAGGAGAATCAATACCTACTGCTGTTCTTAAAATCCGGACTTTCCCTTCTTTTTCAGCCCGCGCTAGATGGGGATCTCCTGTTACCCAAACTGGAATTTTGCCTTGAAGAAAAGCACTAGCAGCTTCTACGTTAGCTAAACTCTGAGGTTTAACATCACTATATTTTAGACCTGCTTGTTCCAAAGCTCTGAGTAGGAAATAATGACCTGCGGAAGCTTTTTGAAAAACTACTGTTTTCCCTTTAATATCTTTGATACTTTTAATGGGAGAATCTGGTGGTACAGCGATCGCACTGCCTCTACCAGTATCTCTAGTTCGTCGTGAACCAACAATATAAACAATTTGTGCTCCCGCAGCTTGAGCAAAGATAGGGGGAGTTTCACCCACTGAACCTATATCTACTCTACCAACATTCATTGCTTCCATTAGCTGTGGCCCTTGGGCAAATTGCGCCCATTCTACGTTCACTCCCAAGGGTTCTAGACGCTTTTCTAGCACCTTTGTGATTCTCACTAAATCTCCAGCTTGTTGGTATCCTATGCGGATGACTTTAGCTTTAATTCCAGGTGTTTTTGAAGCTTGAGCTATTTTTGTCTTTGACTGCTGAGGTATTGTCGCAGGTAATATTTTTGATGTGTTTGGATCGGAAATTTGAGTAATTTTGGTATTTGATGCTTCAGCAACAAAAAGTCTATTAACTACTTTTTCATTTGCACTAGTGAGACTAATTGAGGTAAAAACGGTTAACAAGCCCGGTACTAAGAATAAGCTTACACGACGCAATTGCTTCAACTGTTGAGGTCTGACTATAGGAATCATAGATTTTTTGTGAATTGTTGTATTGATGATTGAAAATCAAGGGAAGAACAGTGAAGGAAGATAAATCTCAATCAAAAACTTGGATTCCTGAGAACCAATGTGACTAGCAACTCAATACACACATTTGATATGCAGGTATTTTTGGCGTTATGTATCAAAACTTGACGATGATTTATCTGTGAAATAATTTGCCTTAAATTATTAACTTCGGTTAGTCTATCGAGTTACCGTAGTTTTATATCATAATTACATAAATCCATTAGTAAGTCAAGTGGTTAGTAGCAATAAATTAGTTTATTTTTTGTACTCAAAACTATAGTTTCCCTTCTATAGCTTATAAGGCAATCACTTCGCCCATCTTATGGATTGTACTGTTTAAAGTATCAAAAAAGATAACAAGCGATCGCTCTATCTATAGTTACTAAATCTAATTACTAGCGGTTACTGGTAAAAATCCACCGGCTTGCATTTGCCATAATCTGTAATAAGCGCCACCCTTAGCCAATAATTGAGTGTGTGTACCATCTTCAATAATGCGGCCGTGATTAAACACCAAAATTCTGTCTAAATGGGCGATAGTAGATAAACGATGGGCTACCACAATGACGGTTTTTCCATTCATTGCTGCATCTAAAGTATCTTGAATCGCTTTTTCAGTAATGGAATCAAGACTAGAAGTAGCTTCATCTAAGATAAGGATAGGTGCATTTTTGAGGATAACACGAGCGATCGCAATCCTTTGTCTTTGTCCCCCAGAAAGTTTAACACCACGTTCACCCACCAAAGAATCATAACCCTCAGTCATCTGGGCAATAAAATCATCAGCATAGGCTTTTCGTGCTGCTTCTATCAATTCCGCCTGTGATGCTTCTAAACGTCCATAGAGAATATTTTCTAACAACGTGCGATGAAAAAGAGAAGGATCTTGAGGAATCAAACTAATTTGCGAATGTAGGGCTTCCTGAGTCATATCTTTGATATCCACCCCGTCAATCAATATTTGTCCCGATTGGGGGTCAAATAAACGTAAAATCAGATTAACAAAAGTAGACTTTCCAGAACCAGAAAAACCTACCAATCCCACTCTTTCTCCTGATTGAATACTAACAGAAAGATTAGTAAATACCTTCTTCTCTGATGAGTAACTGAAATGCACCTGACGAAACTCAATACTACCCTTAGTAATAGCGTGATTTATAGCATTATCCCGATCAATAATTTCATGGGGTTGAATAATAGTATGCACACCATTGGCGATATTACCGATATGTTCAAACCATTCCAGAAACCGTTTGCTTAAATTGCGGGCTTCACTAATGATTAAGAGTGATAAACTGGTGGCAACAACGAAATCAGCCGCAGCTATTTTTCCTTGACTCCAGAGAGAAAGTGAGTAATACAAAGTACCGATTTTCAAAATAGCTGATGAGATAAACTGAAACCAGCGTATTCGTTCAGAATACCAGTTAGACTTTCTCACCTCCTTGAGTTCGCGCTTTAATTGGTCATTCAAATAGCGGCGTTCAAAACCCAAACGGGCAAAAAGTCTACTACTAGTAAGATTTGTCACAGAATCTACAATAATACCTGTAGTTTCACTTCTAGCGGCGGCGGCTTTGCGGGAGTAAATTCGACATCGAGTCGCCAACCAGAAGGAAATACTGATAAACAACACTGCCCAAATCCCCACAAATGCAGCTAGGGGAGGATAGGCGCGATAGAGTAGAATTGTGGAGACAATATAAACAATAATTACTGGCATAAATTCAGTAATCATCATTTGCATCGTTTGGGTGACACCGAGGGAAGTTTCCGCAATGCGATGAGCTAATGCACCAGCAAAACTACTGCTAAGATAACGATGGGAATGTTGTTGTAAATAGGCATATAAAGACCGGACAATATGCTGTCTATGAGTTGGATGGAGAATAGTTTGCAACAGTCCAGCAGAACGTCCAAATACCACTTCACCTATACTTAAAGATGTAAACAGGATCAGGGGTTGTTTTAAGGTATCAAAAATGAGTTTGCTGTCTCCCGTAGAGCGTGTCACACTGCGGATCATTTCGCCAATAGCATAGGGTAACATAATTCCACAGGTAGCGTGTGCAATTTCCAGAAGCACTATTGCTACATACCACCAGCGAAACTGATTAACGAAATAACAAATAAA
>JBJTTJ010000168.1:0-6508 GCA_046080125.1 Cuspidothrix sp. | reverse complement strand
TGTTGCACCGGAATCTCATACCGAGATTGCAGTTAATGAAGATGAATTAATTGCTAGTGGTATTATGGGTGAATATCGTCGGATCTTGGGTTGGGGATATGGTAGAAAAAACAATAGTGAGTTAGATACTGCTCATAAATTGCGTCAGTTGCCCCGTCCTTATCAAAGTTAATTTGAGGCAACAACTTATGCAAAACGGACTTCAAACTGGTAATCTTTGATTGTGATGGAGTGTTAGTTGATAGCGAAAAGATTATAAATCGCATTTTTGCCGAACTTCTTACTGAAGTTGGTTTTCCTATCACCTATACAGAAATGACTCAACAATTTACAGGAAAGTCTCTCAAAACCTGTTTAGAAATTATTGAGCAATCTTACAATAAACCATTGCCCAAAAATTTTATGGAACTTTGTAAGGAAAGAGAATTTACTGCTATGCAGCAAGAATTACAACCAGTTTCATGAATTTAGAAATATTGGAGCAACTTACATTACCAAAATGTGTGGCATCAAATAGTAGTCACCGTCATATTCAATTGGTCTTGAAATTAACGGGACTTCTACATCAATTTGATGGAAAAATATATAGCTGTTATGATGTTCCGCGCCCTAAACCTTTTCCTGATGTCTATCTTTATGCAGCCCAGCAAATGAATACAAATCCAGAAGATTGTGTTGTGATTGAAGATTCTGTACCGGGTGTACAGGCTGGGTATGCGGCAGGAATGACAGTTTTTGGTTATGCTAAATATAGCGATCGCACTGCTCTTACTGCTGCGGGAGCGAAGATAGTTTTTAATGATATGCAGCAGCTTTTTCAATTGCTTCTTTAGCATAGAACTATTTGCACTAAGGTTTTAGGTGTGTCGCTACCTTATATTCTCGAACCACTTGGCACACCAGAAAAATGTCAGAATTTGCTTCATCAAGCAGGTTTTAGAGATGTGGAAATTCAAACTGTACCGTCAGGGCGTTATCGCCATCTTAAAGATAAGAAATTATCTTGGATAGCAATCAATATAAATTTTAAAGCTCATCCTTTGTTGTCAACATTATCACGATCGCAATTAGAACAATGGCAAGCTGAGTACAGTACAGAAATTGAAAAACTTACAACTGATTAAGGTGTTTGGGAAGATACTACAAAGTTCCTTGTTCGCGCTCGAAAATAATTGGTTTTTCAGTAGTGAGCGATCGCCCTTTCACTATCAAATAGTTATCAAAAGCAAGGCTATCAGCAAGTGGGAGAAATAATTTACAATTCAGATATATGGGTTGACGTAATTATCTTTTTTTGGTATGTCTTATTTTGTAATTACTAATAACAGAAATAAAAGTGCAAATAGAACTAGTTATTTTTGACTGTGATGGAGTGTTAGTAGATAGTGAGACTGTAGAACTAATTCAAAAAGGGTTTCCAGAAGATGTGGATTTAGCAGCAGAATTAGATGTGAGTGATTGTGTTCCTACACTAATTAATAAAGCATACATCAAGCAACCAGTTTAACAACTTATTCAATTTGCAATGCTACAATACTCAATTCAAAATTCTCTCAGGAGGTTAAAAACTAATAACGTTAATTAATCTCTTAGTCGTTTGTTACTTAGGATAATTTTGCTAATATTACATAATCATCTAATGTATAAGATGATTGATATTTCTGGTCAAAATAATGCTGGAGCATAGAACTAATTTTTAATTGTTTAGGCAATGTTTCTCTAGCAAATTTAGCAAATTCAGATCCAGATAAAGGGTTTCTTGAACCAGTGGAAGTTAAATATTTATACCATACTAATTCTACCCCAAGTTCTAATAGCAGTTTTAGTATAATATTTTTTTCTACTTCTTGGTTTTCAGTTTTTTTACCATCATAAGCCTTCAATAACTTCTTATCTTGTATAATTAATAGAACATAACCTTGATGTTTTAAACAACTTGCAATTATCTCTTTATATATATTATTTGCTCCGATTCTTTGGGAATGCTCTGCAAAAAAACAATGGGAAATTACTATGAAATCAAAAAAATCTGTAGGTATATTACTAGATTGAGAATCCCATACAAAAATATCATCTGTAACAAAACGAAAGTAAGCATTTATATTAGTTACCCGTGACTCAATATATTTACGCCAAAACTGGAGTCCTCGATACTGAAAAGTATCTTGTTTTTCTAAAGAATAATAAGATATATGTATTTGTGGAATTTTGAAAAAGCTCCTACAACTTTGAAAAAATAAAGCTAAACCATAAGCTGTTGTTCCTGGACCAGCACCAATATCAAGAATATTAAATTGAGCAGGTAATAATCCATCTTGATAAATAAAAAACCAAGCTAAATATAGGCAATATACGTTTTCTAAAAAATATTTCATAAAGTAAACATGAGGAGTTAAACTAAACCGGTAGTCTGGATTTTGTCCAATTTTTAACCCATTAATATCATCAAAAGCATCTTCTAATTGAATTGCTAACTTTTGTTTAGGAACTTTACTAAATTCTTCTTGAAGATATTCTGCTAGTCTACCTTCAAAGTCATCGAATATACCCTGATCAATTCCTGTCGCTTGTAGTTTATATTCATCATGCTCTACTAAATTAAAAGATTGATATATATATTTAATAAATTCTACATCTGGCTTAAATAACAGAGTAGATGTTGATTTTTTTCCTTCTGTTATTTGTGTTCTTAAATTTTCAGTTTCTCGCTTATATTGTTGCAAATTTCGTTCAAGTTGCAGTTTATCTCTAAATAATTTCTCTAACCATGAAAAACTTGCTCCCGATTTTTGAATCTCTTGGAAAATCCTTACAGCATTTCGTGTATCACCACGCTTTAATGCTGATTTAAACTGCCAACTTTTCCACCAATTAATAATAAAATTACTCATAACCAAACCCATCTTTTCCTTCTTTAATTTCTACACCTGGAAGTTGAAAGACTAACTTTTTCTTAAATCTCTGATAACTAAATTCTTCAGAATTATACCACCAAGCATACTTTTGTTTAATTTCTTCAGCTTCTGGACGAGTTCCTGCGACTAAAGAACGATTATTATTAGGATGAAAATCTTGAATTACTATTCTATCTGCAATAGATAATTTTTCAATAAAACCATCTTCATCAGTTACTATTGTTGGTAATAAAGGTGTAATTGTAATAGAAATCTTAGGAATAAAACCTTTAAAACTATCAATACTTTGTCTAATTTTAGTAATAGCATTTAGTCTTGCTTTAATACTAGGAGAGCGGGGTTCAAAATCCCTTCTTACAGCTTCGCTACCTGTAGGAATACTCATATTAATTCGCAATCGTTGAAACCTTTGTAAATAATCAATATCTCTAATAATAATTGGACTACGAGTTTGAATTACTAAAATTGGAGTTGGATAACCGTTATTTCTCACATCAAGCATCACTTCTAACAAACTGCGAGTTAATTGATGTTTAGATTCCAAAGGTTGATAAGGATCTGTTACACTACTCATGTAAATTCTGGGGGGTTGATTGGGATTTTTTCGATACCAAGTTTCTAATTCTTTTGCTAAAATAACCGCCGCATTTTCTTTAAAAATTACCCATTTACCCCAGTCTTGACGCATTTTAGAATTAGGACTAAATGCAGCAGCATAGCAATAACTACAGCCATATTGACAACCCCGATAAGGATTGAGAGTAAAATCATAAGCAGCAATAAAACCAGTGGCTTTTGTTAGGAGTGATTTAGCATTTTGGGCGTAAACTGTAGTATCTCCAAATTTTTCGCGCACGAATTTTGTAGGAGTTTCGTCGCTATAACCTTCATATCTTGATTTCGCCATATTTAAAAGTGAAAGTTGAGTAAAATGTGGAATATTTAAAATAATTAATAATTAACTAAAAACCTAACCAATTTTCTAACTGTAAATCTTTAACTCTAGTTAAATCAGAATCGTGAGAAACTAAAATTAAATCATGAATAATAGCAGTAGCAGCTATCAAAATATCTGCATCCTGAATAATCTTACCTCTATTTGTTAAATCAGCATAAATTTCCGATGCTTTTTCAAAAATTCTCATATCATCTAAAAACAAAATAGGATAATCTTGACAAAATTGTTGAAACCAAGCCAATTTTTTAGTAGCATTACTTCTTAAAAGTCCTCTTTGAACTTCATAATAAGTTATGCCACTAATAAAAATGTCTAGTTGTAATTTACTTACCTCTTCCAGTTTTAAGTTTATTGTGACATTCTGTTTTAGTGATGCTGACACAATATTAGTATCTAATAAATAACTCATTTAACTCCCACGTTTTACAGATTCATCAAAAATTCTCATTTGTTCAGGAGTAAAATCATTGAGCATTCCTGAAACTAAATTTAAAGATAAAATTCTTTTAATCCGTTTTGTTAATTGTTCTTCAGAAATACTATTAATATCAGACACTTCAGCAGGATTAAATATATTATTAATCAATTCAATCATTTTCTCTCTATCTAAATTCTCTTGATAAAGAGGATTATTCTCAATTAGAGTTGTGACAATTTGGGGTAATTTTTCAAAATTCAATTGATGATTAATAATTTGAATCATAGTTAAACCTCCTCAAAATAATATCGTGGTTTCACAAACTAACCCACATTATAGCACATACTTACTATATCCCTATATCCTAATATTTTTTTTACGACTTTAATATATTTCTCTTTGTTTTTCATGCCAATATAATGAGGATTCATTGGGTTAACAATTCATATCATTTCATTTATTGAGAGTTTTAAGTATTCGGCGCTACATTTTATCTATGGTAAAATATTATGCTTTATTGGTCAAAATTGCTTGATGATTAACTATACTTGTTAGTCTCAAATTTTTCTATAGCGTCTTATCAACAAAAAGTGAGATTTTTCAAATATGACAGACATCACTAATCTTTCCGCAAAAGAACTTGTATCTCTCTATCAAAATCGTGAGTTATCCCCAGTAGAAGTAACCAAAGCAGCATTAGAGAGAATTGCTAAATACAATCCTTTGGTAAATGCTTTTGTAGTAATTGATGAAGAAAATGCACTTATTGAAGCTCGTGCTTCTGAGGAAAGATGGCTGCAAGGTAAACCACTGGGTGTAGTTGATGGTGTACCCTTTACAGTCAAAGATTTACTACTAACTAAAGGTTTACCAACGCTGCGTGGAAGTAAAGCCATTTCACTGCATCAACCTTGGAATGAAGATGCACCATCTGTAGCTCGGTTGCGTGAACAAGGTGCTTTATTATTGGGCAAAACTACTACCTCGGAATTTGGTTGGAAAGGTGTTACAGATTCTCCCCTAACTGGTATCACTCGTAACCCTTGGAATTTGGAACTAACACCAGGGGGAAGTAGTGGTGGTGCAGCAGTGGCCGCCGCCTTGAGTTTGGGAACAATTCATTTAGGTACAGATGGTGGGGGATCATCGAGAAGTCCAGCCGCACTAACGGGGGTATTGGGTTTTAAACCTACTTTTGGCAGGGCTGCGGGCTACCCATCAGCCCATACAGGGACGCTGTTTCATCCTGGTATTTTAGCGCGTACAGTTACAGATGCCGCATTAACCTTAAATGCGATCGCTCGTCCTGATATTCGTGATTGGTATGCTTTACCTGATGATCAACAGGATTATTTACTGCATTAGTGAGAAAAGCAGTAGAAACTTTAGCAAAACTAGGAGCTATTGTAGAGGAAATTGATCCAGGTTTTGAGAATCCATATCCTATTTTCCGAACTTTTTGGGTAGCTGGTGCAGCTAAATTACTGCGGGGTTTTAGTCCAGAACAGAGGGCTGTAATTGAAGAAGGCTTACAAGCTAATGCTCAAGAAGGCGATCTGCTTGCAGCAGCGCTTCGCTATCGCTTAACTTTAGCAGATTATCTCAGCGCAAATGATGCCCGTGAAACCCTTGGCCGTCATCTACAACAGTTTCACCAGACCTATGATTTACTCATCACTCCCACTTTACCCATCACAGCTTTTCCCGTTGGACAAAACTCACCTCAATCATCCCTTTATCCACAGGGACGCACCTGGAGTCCTTTTACCTATCCTTTTAATCTCACCCAACAACCCGCAGCTTCCGTACCTTGTGGCTTTACGGAGAACGGTTTACCTGTAGGACTGCAAATTGTAGCGGCAAAATACAGGGATATACAGGTTTTACAAGCAGCTAAAGCTTATGAAAATGTTTCTCCTTTTATTATGCCGCATCTTTATTAGCTATTGCCTTTCAAGAAAAAAATTGAGTTTACTGAAAAACCTGAACAATTTTAATTTCGGCTTTTTAACTTGCTCAATATTACTGTGTTCTTGAGGTGATACTTCCCATATATCACCTATTTTTTATTACCAATTGAACTTTTAATACCCAAAGCTGACTTACCCAAGGACGCAAAAATTACATCATTTTGGGGTGTATGCACCCGACTACAAAGAACATCTCGATAATGTCTTTCCAGTGGATTCTTTTTAGATAAACCTGGATTACCTATTA
>JBJTTJ010000167.1:0-19078 GCA_046080125.1 Cuspidothrix sp. | reverse complement strand
ACTTTATCCGCTTGATAAAGCAAAATATCCGCAGCCATTAATACTGGATATGTCAATAAACCAGCGCTGACATTTTCACCTTGTTTAAGTGCCTTTTCCTTAAATTGAATCATGTCCTGTAGCCAATTCAAGGGAGTAATGCAGTTGAGTAACCAACAAAGTTCACTGTGTGCGGAAACGTGGGACTGAACAAAGATATGAGAATATTGTAAATCAATACCACAGGCTAGATATAAAGCCGCAATAGTGTAGGTATCAGCCGCTAAAGTGGCGGGATTATGTGGTACAGTGATGGCGTGTAAATCTACCACACAAAAGAAATTTTCATACTGGTCTTGAATTTCTACCCAGTTACGAATCGCACCTAAATAGTTACCTAAGTGTAAATTACCAGTTGGTTGAACGCCCGACAGAACGCGCTGCTTACCCATAATTATCCGTTATTTATCTCCTCTTCCCCGCTTTGTCAATGGGGCGGTTACAAGACTCATTTTAGCCGTCATTGGGGATTAGTTATTGGTGTTTGGCAAAATTTCCCAGTCTGCTGAGGGAAAAATTTTTCTAACATCATTATCTTATGGAATTATTTTCTAGATCTAAAAATAAAAAATCTGTACCTCCAGAGAGATAAAAAGTAAGTAACCCAGCTTTTATAGTTCAGACTAAATGGGCTTGAATAGGAAAATAAATCAGGGGGATATGCTTGATGAAAGCGTTATTAATCTGGCCGATAATGCCTAATTCTTTTTGGTCTTATCAGGAAACTCTTGATTTAGCAAATCTGCGGGCTACTAATCCCCCATTGGGTTTAATTACGGTAGCGGCAATGTTACCAAGTGATTGGGAATTGCGATTGAGCGATCGCAATGTTCGTCTAGAAAATGATGTAGATTGGCAATGGTGTGATCTTGTCATTATCTCGGCCATGATTATTCAAAAACAGGATTTTAGTGAATTAATTAAAAAAGGTAAAAGATTAGGTAAAAAAGTGGCAGTCGGCGGACCATTTGCCACATCTGTTCCAGAATTTGCTTTAGAAGCGGGGGCAGATTATTTAATCTTAGATGAAGGAGAAATCACTATTCCCATGTTTTTAGAAGCTTTAGAAAAGGGAGAAGAAAAAGGAATTTTCCGGGCTACAGAAAAACCAGATGTCACCACAACTCCTTTACCCCGATTTGATTTATTAGATTTGAATGCTTATATAGCAATGACTGTGCAATTTTCCCGTGGTTGTCCATTCCAATGTGAATTTTGCGATATTATTACCCTTTTTGTCCGTAAACCCCGCACAAAAACACCTGAACAAATTCTAGCAGAATTGGATGTTTTATATAATATGGGTTGGTGGCGTTATGTGTTTATAGTTGATGATAATTTTATTGGCAATAAACGTAATGCTAAGGTCTTTTTAAGAGAGTTAATTCCTTGGATGGAAAAACGTAATTATCCTTTTGCTTTATTGACGGAAGCTTCTTTAAATTTAGCAGAAGATGATGAATTACTAGAATTAATGGTAAAGGCTGGTTTTGTGCAAGTTTTTATGGGCATTGAAACCCCTGATATAGACAGTCTGGTAGGAATTAATAAACCACAAAATACTCGCAGTTCTCTAGTTGAATCCTGCCATAAAATTACCAAAGCAGGATTACAAATTATGTCTGGTTTTATCTTAGGATTTGATCATGAAAAACCAGGTGCAGGTAAACGGATTCAAGAATTTGTAGAAGAAACTTGTATTCCCCAAGCTCATTTAAATTTGCTGCAAGCTTTACCCAATACAGCTATGTGGAATCGCTTGCAAACAGAGGGAAGATTAAGAGATGGTTTGGGTGAATTTGTTGGTTCTCAAAAAGCTTTAATGAATTTTGTTCCGACTCGGCCAATGTCGGAAATTGCTCAGGAATTTATTGATACTTTTTGGAATTTATATGAACCTATGCCATACCTGAAACGGACTTTTAAACATTTTATGATGATAGAAGGTTGGCGGGCTAAATATCAACGAATTTTAACTAAATCAGAGTTTAAATTTTTAATATCTATTTGTTGGCGACAAGGTGTATTACGTTCTACTCGTTTTGTTTTTTGGCAGCAATTAATTACAATGATACGCCGTAAACCTCATCTATTATATGATTATTTAATTGCTTTAGGTGTGGGTGAACATTTTTTTAAGTTCCGTCATGAGGTCAAAGCTGAAATAGAATCAGAATTAGCAGAATTTCAGCAGCATGAAGAGGATAAAAAAGCAATAAGTTTACAGTTAGAAACTGTGAGTTAAGTTGATTAATTTAAAATACTGAATACCCATGTCCCCGACTTCCTAGAGAAATCGGGGATCTATTTCTATTTCTCATAATAAAATGTACATAAAACCTATTCTTCTAACCAATTCTCTAAACTTAATTCCTCAACTCTCAATAAATCACTATCATGAGAAACTAGAATAAACCCTTTAACGATAGCAGTTGCAGCAATTAAAATATCTTCTGTTTGGATTGGTAATCCTCTTAATCTGAGATTTGCATGAATTTCTGCGGCTTTTTCCACAATTGCTAAATCATCTAGAAAAATGATTTGAAAATCCTTACAGAAATTATCAAATCTTTCTAATTGTTTAATTGCGTTGACTGCAAATAAACCTCTTTTAACCTCAAAATAAGTAATACAACTAAGGGATATTAATTCTTCTTGTGAACGTAATTCTTCTAATCTTTCCTTAATTACGAGATTGTTTTTGATAGCAAAAGAAACAATGTTGGTATCTAATAAATAAGTCATTTTTTATTTCCTTTTAACTGCTTCGTCAAAAATAGCTATTTGTTCAGGAGTTAAATCATCTAACAATCCTGCCAGCATTTCTACAGATAAAATACCGCTACAACGTTTTTTTAAGTCTTGATCTTCCATAAGATTAAACTCCTCAACAGATAAATTTTTCTGAAATATGTTACATAAATGCTGAATCATTTCCTCTGCATTTAGTTCTTCCTTAAATAAAGGACGTTCTTCCATTAAAATAGCCACAATTTTCTCAATTCTTGTTTTCATAGATTCTTGTTGAAGTTCTGTTGATAACATAATATTGCCTCCAGAGAAATGTAAATGATATTCATAGACTTTATACATTGTAGCATTTTTTAGTTATCTGATGCCTGTTCATTACTCCAGTGTTAATTTTTGAGTAATAGATTGTGTCAGATAACGAGATAAATTTTCTCTTTTCTCGTTTTTAGAATTATGTTGCCAATTTTGCTATGCTTGATGTATTGTAGACTATATGTCACAGCAAAGCAAACGTTCATATCAATTATCGAATGCAAGGAACACAAATCTCTTTTTTACCTAACGAGGATGAGCATAATCCTAGCCAAAAGCAAAAAAAGCCAAAGTTAGGGCGCTATGAGCGTATTCAGCGCGAACTAGATCAAGAAAATTCTGATCCATATAAGATATTTACTGATGTTAGTTCCCCAGCAAGTCCATTATCTCAATATACTTTTGTGGATCTGTTTTGTGGTGCTGGAGGGATCACACAAGGATTATTCCAAGCTGGATTTACACCATTAGCTAGTGTAGAAATTAGTCCAATCGCTTCTGCTACGCACAAAAAAAATTTCCCACAATGTCATAACTTCTGTGGAGATATTGAACAATTTTCCCCCCAAAATTGGCTGCAAAAAATCGGATCACCTGAAGTTAATATTGTTGTTGGTGGTCCACCATGTCAAGGATTTTCAGTAGCAGGAAAACGTGATCCAAAAGATCCTCGAAATAGATTATTTTATGAATTCGTGCGTGTTGTTTCCGAAATACGCCCTTGGTATGTAGTGATGGAAAATGTGCCAGGTATTTTGACAATACAAAAAGGAGATGTAAAGACAGCAATTATTGAAGCTTTTGAATCTATTGGTTATCCTCATATTTCTGTGGCAATTTTAGAATCTGCTGCTTATGGAGTACCACAAATTCGACCAAGAGCTATTTTTATCGCTAATAGATTTGGGATGCCTAACCCTTATCCTAAATCTCAATTAAATCGAGAAGAATACAAAGCTATTGAATCAGCAATTTCTGATTTACCAGAATACACACCCATCCCTGAAATTAATCACGAGTGGACTAAACATTCACGGGAGTATATGGAACGTCTTGCTCAAGTTCCTCCTGGCGGTTCTTTATATACAAAATATGTTGATGCTTTCAAAAGACAATATCCTGGTAAACCGAGTATGACAGTAAAAGAAAATCATGGTGGTACACATATTCACCCTTATTTAAATCGTGTGATTTCTGCTAGGGAAATGGCAAGATTACAAACATTTCCCGATTCATTTATTTTTGAAGGTAGTATGAAAAAAGCCATGTGGCAAATAGGTAATGCTGTTCCACCACGTTTAGCAGAGTGTATTGGTTATGCACTGATTCCTTACTTAAATGATATTGCAATTAACAGAAAACAATTTGCTAATTTACCTCATTTTCATCAACCTGAGATAGTTTTTGGTTAAGTGCATTACGCCAAGTTTCAAAATCATACCAACCACAGCCAATACAACCTTCCTCAGCTTCATCACCTCGCTGATGTTGGGAAGGCCAATCTTCACCTGATTGATACCAGAATTTAATGCCAAAAGGTGTACCGCGTTTACCAGTTTTAATACAACGTTCACAACTTCTCGATTTTAAAAGATTATGATTTCCAGAAGCATCTTTCTTGAGTAATTGAAATTTTTTCCTGATTTCGGTTTCACTCATAGAGGTTAAATGTGGAGCTTCACTTTTTCCCCAACGTTCCATAGGAAATCTATGATCAATAACTAACTCATGCTTCTCTCTTTGTCTCTGTTCTATTACATCTGTATATGAATAAACCTGGAGAATTCTTTGAACTAAATAAGCTGGTATATTAGAAACTGAATTAGCTGATTTTATCTCTCCTGTCCAGCAATCTCCTAACCGTATTTGTTGACAAGTTGGACAAAAATTCTTTTTTGTTTCAATGACAAGACCAGGACGACTCCTTGTCCCGCGTTGTAGTCCTTGAATACCTCCACCACCAGCATACTGAGTTGATCCAATATTTTTTCCTTCGCACTCCCTGCAATGCCATTTTTGATCTGATAAAAGATTAAAGACTTGTAATTGAGTTGATCCTTGTCGAAATTGGCCTTTAATTGTTTCGACTAAATTTTGTTGGTTTGTCACTATATTTTATCAGCTTCGATTTCTAAATTTGTTAAAAGAGTAGAAACACTAATACCTAAGCCATCTGCAAGACTGACAAGAGCAGTGAGAGAAGGATTTCTGACTCCACGTTCCACACCCGAAATGTATGTGCGGTCTAAGTTAGCGCGTAGTCCTAATTCCTCTTGTGAAATTCCCAACTCCGTCCTGCGTTGTCTGACTAGATAACCCAAAGCATCAAGAATCTTTTGTTTTGATTCATTCATGTAGTAATTTTCAGCATTCATGGACTATCAGTCTACGGACGATGTGTCACATAAGAAGATATTAGATATTACCTATCAAAATTTAGAAAAATTCAACAATACACCGAAGTATTAATTTAAAACTTGGGAAATGAGTAAACTATGTAACTAGGGCTTAGTGAATAAATAATGACTTGAGGGGGATATAAGATGAACAATGTGCAAAAAAAGAGTTAAAATGGGCGAAAACCTTTACACCAATCAATGATTCCCTATAGTCTATTAGCTAACAGAAATACTCAATATATTTTGTTATAAATAATTTTGCAAGTTGAGATTATCAGCGCGTAAACATTCCTAGGGTGTTATCTACCATAAACACCATTTTGAGGAAATAAATGCGCTATAAACTTTATAGAAAAAATCCTAGTATTTCTGTTGTAGCTGTTGTCAGATTTGTCAGCTTTACATTTTTTTTTGGAACTTTAATGTTGTGTGGTTTCTTTGCAGGTTCATTCATGATTTCCTATGTTACATCCAGCTTAAACATTATTCACCCTACCTCAATTCCTGGTATTAAGGAACAGGAGAAATGTCAGGCAAAAAATGAAGTTTGGCGGGATAAAAAATGTTGGGATTATAAGCATAATCCCTAATTCCACATTATTATTAATTGCTACTTTTTAGGAGAAGTTACTGCTGCTGATTTGGCAATTTCTTGCTTATAAAAGCGAACTACCTTCAGCACATAATCAGCAGTAAAGCCTTTATCACAACCTCTGTAATTACCCGTCATCCACCAACAAGCAACACCACGCACAGCATTATTTTCATTATTTTTAGTAGCTGTAAATTGCTGATTTAACTCGCGCTTGGTGATACAAGAAATAACTTGACGGGCTAATTTAGAATCATTTTCAAACTGACTTGGTGTTAATTCTTTCTGCAAACAAGTTTTTGACCAACCTTTAAGAGTTTCTGGTTTAACTTGCCATTCACTATAATAGCCATCATCACGCTTTTTTGTTTGGGGTGCAGCTAATCTCAAAGCTTCTACCATTGCTACAACTTGGACATCAGAAACAGGCTGTTTTGCTTGTGCTAAGGATGGTAAGAGTCCTAAGCTGATAATCATGCCGCTAAATATCAATGCTATCGGGGTTTTTTTCATGGTTTTGAAATCATTAAAACTATCAAGATTTAGTATATAGCAATTACTACTCAAGTGAGGTACAAACAGTGATAATAAAACGCAGATGATTTTGTACTTCACGCCTACTGAGCAATGCTATATTATAATTTAACAACCAACTAAATCTTCAATAGCAGTAGCTTGACTTGGTAATGCAGCAGTTAAAACTTCACTCCCTGATTCTGTAACTAATACATCATCCTCAATCCTAATTCCTCGCACATCAGCAAACTTTTCTAATCTTTCCCAATTGACTAAATATTGATATTGATCACGAATTTTCGGATCATTTAAAATCGCAGGAACTTGGTAAAATCCCGGTTCAATTGTGACTAACATTCCCGCACGTAAAGGGCGATTTAACCGTAAATAACTTAAACCAAAACGACTGCTTCGGCTTCTACCTTCATCATACCCAGCTATATCTCCTAAATCTTCCATATCATGAACATCTAAACCTAAAAGATGCCCAATTCCATGGGGAAAAAATAAGGCATGAAGGTCTATTTTTACTAAATCTTCTGGTTGACCTCGCAAAATTCCTAAATCTACTAAACCTTCAGCAATGATAGTTGATGCTAATAAATGAATTTCCCCATATTCTACACCAGAAGCTATGTTTTGAATACAGGCATCATGGGCAGCTAAAACAATATCATAAATGTCTCTTTGGGTAGATGAAAATTTACCAGAAACAGGCCAAGTCCGTGTAATATCCGCAGCCCAACCTGTTTGGGTTTCTGCACCCACATCGGCTAAAAGTAAATCTCCTGGTTGTAGAGAGTGGTAATAGTGATTGTTGTGTAAAACTTCACCATGAACTGTAACAATACTAGTATAAGCAGTGGTCATATTCTGACCCATAATTACTGCTTCCATCGCTGCACGGACTTCGGCTTCAAGTTTAGCTTTCCTAGTTGCAGCCATTCCGGTTTTGTGTGCCTTTATACTTAGTGTCGCAGCTTTACGTAATTCTACTAATGCTGCTGCGTCGTGGGTGAGACGGAGGGAAACAATGGCTTTTGCTAGTTTTAAATCAATTCCTTCCAGTGGATTTTTTGGTAAAACCCAGCGATTTAAAAGTTGTGTTTGCTGTGTCCAAGTAGTTGCATCTTGAACGGGAAGAGTAGCCACATTTTCTAAATAATTTGGTAATTCTGCCATGGTTTTGGCTTCATCCGCGCCTATTTTGGCAGCTATTTCTTCACGGCTGGGGGTTTCTCCATGCCACAGGGCACTACTGGGGTGGGGGTCGTCTATAAATAGTTGTAGTTTGCCACTTTCTAGACGAATGGCGGCGTTTTCCAGGGTAATTCCGGCAAAATAAAGGAAATGGCTATTCGCGCGGTGAGGGAAGGTATTGCCGGGAAAGTTACGGGGACTGCTACTACCTGACCAAAGAATGGCGGGAAAGTCTATGATTTCTGCTAGTTTTTGGCGACGTTGACGGAGGATGGTTTGCATTTTAATCAAGTTTTTGCGAACGGTAAAAAGGTATTATAGATACCCGACTTATGAAAGAATTCGGATATCTGATTGATTATTTCTTTTCTGCTATTCTCAATTTAGCGGAACGAGAACGAGGGTTTTCTTTTATTTCTTGTTCTGTGGCAATTATCGGTTTTTTTGTCAATATTCTCAATAACTCAGAATTTCTTAATCCATGTTTAACTATTCTATCCTCTAAACTATGAAAGCTAATAATAGCTATTCTACCGCCAGAAATCAGTGCTAGTGGCGCTTTTTCTATGAGAGTTTCTAATACTTGTAATTCGTTATTTACAGCTATGCGTAAGGCTTGAAAAATGCGAGTTGCGGGGTGTATTCTCCCATGACGATATTTAGGTGGTACGGAATAAAATACTTCATTTGCTAATTCTGTTGTGGTATGAAATGGACGTTTTTCTATAATACGTCTAGCGATTTTTCTTGATAGTCTTTCTTCTCCATATTTAAAAAATATATTCGCTAATTCTTGTTCATTCCATTCGTTAATAATATCAGCCGCAGTTAAAGATTCTGTTTGATTCATTCGCATATCTAAGTTAGCAGTATTTCTAAAACTAAAACCTCTTTCTGGGTTATCTAAATGATAGGAACTTACTCCTAAATCTGCTAAAACTCCATCATAAGTATTTTCAAAAAATGGAAAATTAGCGAAATTACTATGAATAAATTTCGCTCTATTTCCAAATTCTGCTAAATTTTCTTTAGCTGCTTTTAAAGCATCTAAATCTTGATCAACGGCGGTAATTTTTACATTTTCAGCAGTTTCTAATATTAACTTGCTGTGACCTCCTCCACCAACGGTTAAGTCTAAATAATGTCCATTTGGTTGAATATTTAAACCTGTAATTACTTCCTGACTTAAAACAGGAATGTGGGAAAAAGTAATTTCTTCTAAGTCTAGGGGGGTTTGTAAATCTGATTGCATTATGAGTTGATTAAGTTAAAGTTTGGCTAATTTTTGTTTGTCAATGACAGTATTAAAATCAATTCCTTTCCAATCTTGAAACAATTCCGCAATTTCTTCTGGTGTTGTAAAATTATCTGTAAAATATTGAAATTGACAACGATCAATTCTATATTAAAAACATTGCTTCTATCTCCTGATGACTTAATGATTCTTACATCTTTGTAATTCGAGGATCTAAAACAATGGGAGTACCAGTTATATCCAGATGATAAGTCCAAAATTGATTTTTGACTTTAACAATTACTTCCCAACCTTGAATAGGATCAAATATTTGAGTACAGACTTCCCCAAAACCAAAGGTACAGGAATTACTAAAGGTTTTCTGTATAGATGAGGTAATCTTTAAAGCGTTTACTGCTAAACCAGAACGTTTAGAAGCATCATTTAAAACTAAATTTGCTATCTTCTTCGGTAATTGATTATTGGAAATTTTCGGATCTAAGATAATTTGTGAACCAGATTTGTTCACGTGATAAGTCCAAGATTGTTCTTTGACTTGGACAATTACCACCCAACCGGGAATAGGATTATATTCCTTAGTACAAATTTCCCCATATTTAAACACACAGGGATTACTAAAATTAGTAGCTGTAACTTGAGTAATTTGTAAATTAGGAATTTTTTCACCAGAAACTCTAGCTGTATCTCTTAACACTGCTTGGGAAATAGCTTTAGGTAAGGCATTTTGCGTCTGGGACTGTTCTGGATTTTTAGCATTAGCAGCTATACCATCCTTGCTAATTCCTAGATTGCAAGCTAATAGACTGGTAATAATGAAAATTGAGAAAAATATTTTCGGTAAATTTCGGTTTATTTGCATTTGAAAACCTTGTTTATTGATTAATTTTATGGCGGTGCTAATAATTCAAGTCCTTTAGTCTATCATAAGATCTTAACTATTTTCTTCCCCTTGCTAAAAGTGCTGTTCCGTAAGCTGCTTCTGTATTAATTGATGATACTATTGGTACTTGTAAATAACGTTGACGAATTGCTGTCCAGGTAGGATTGGTAGCACCACCTCCGGCGGTATAAATATGCTTTAATGGATCTGCTCCTAATTGTTTTAATAATTCATATCCCCGCGCTTCTATTTTAGCCATACTTTCTAATAAACCATGCAGAAATTGTTGAGGCTGATCTGGTCGTGGTTCTAGTCTGGGTAATAATTGGGGATCATTAATGGGAAAGCGATCGCCTGGCTTTAATAATGGATAATAATCTAAATTCGTTCCTTGATTTGGATCAATTCTTTGACTTAACTTGACTAAATCTGCATCACTAAAAAAATGCTTTAATACAGATCCTCCTGTATTAGAAGCACCTCCAGTTAACCATAAATCTCCTAATTTATGGCTATAAATTCCATATCGCGCATCTTCGATTCTCTGTCGGCTTAAAAGTTTTAGGACTAAAGTTGAACCCAGGGAAGTTACTCCTTCTCCCGGAAACTTAGCTCCACTGGCTAAAAAAGCCGCAATACTATCCGTTGTACCTGCTACCACCACACAACCACTTTTAAAGCCAAATTCACCCACTATCTGAGGACGCAATTCCCCGATAGGTGTTCCTGGTGCTAGGACTTGCGGTAACTCAAGGGGAATGTTTAGCTGCTCTAACCATTCTGGATATTGCAATTTTTCTACATCATAACCCAGCTTCAACGCATTGTGGTAATCACTAATACCTAATTTCCCATGTAGGAGAAAACCTAACCAATCCGCCTGGTGAAGTAAATACTTAGCTTGGGCAAAATTAGGTAATTGCTGCATCCAGAGTAATTTTGCTAAACTGGATGTAGCAGTCAGTACAGTATGATTGGCTGGTGCAATGGAGCTTAATTTTTCTAAAGCCATTGCTCCCCGGCTATCGTTGTACAATAGCGGTGCTTCTATAGGCTCTCCTGCCCCATCAGTCAGTAAAATGGTAGCAGAAGTACCATTAATAGCGATCGCTTCTATTTGCCCCCTTAAACCCCCCGGAATTTGCCCTAATAGACTCCATAAAGCCCCTTGCCAACAATGCAACCAATCAACCGTTTCCATCTGCCAAGAATGGCGTGTTTGGAACAGAATGCAACCGTTCTCATCAATTACCACACATCGTGCACCAGAAGTGCCAAAGTCAATACCAAGGTATAAAGTCATAAATTTAGGGAATAGGGAGTAGGGGGGGAATTCTTAACAACCGACCACTGATAACTAACCAATCGTCGGTTTTTGTTGCATCTTATTACAAGATGTTTCCTAATCTTGCTAAAACAGGGAAAAGTAGTAAACAGAATCTTAAAAATTAAGTTCAAATTTACAAGGAGTTCCATTATGCCTATCTCAGATACCCAAGTGTACATTGCCCTAGCTGTAGCTTTAATTCCTGGAATTCTGGCTTGGCGGTTAGCTGCGGAACTATACAAATAACTCCAATCTAACTCTGTTACAGGTAATCAAGCCTAGTTTCCATGGGTGTGGTTTCCAAATGCCTTGTAAACTCTTGGCATTTTGGTAGCTGCACCTTAGTAGTGTGTGTAATATTTTATTCATTGCCATACTTATATGAATTTCTTAAAAATGGAGTAATATGTCAGCTAAATTCAGCCGCAATTAGCAACTGTTTGCTTTTGACGGTGGCTAAAGTAAATTATGCAAGCCTTTTGTTTAGCATCATGAACGCCCTTCAACCCTCCAGAACAACCCTACAGCCAGTAGAACAACGCCGAACTACACCCAGACCTAAAAGGCACTTACGCCAACGTGCTTATCAAGTTATGGCATTAGAAACTACCGCTAAGGTGGCAGTTAATATAGTTATTGGTACAGCAGCAATATCTGCCTTAGTGCAATTATTGCCTTATCACTGGTTACAACAGGACAAGCTAAGAGAAGTCCGTACCGAAGTTAAAGTTATGGAAAGTCGTGTCCAAAATTTGCAGACAGAATTTAGTCGCAACTTTGATCCCAGCGAATCTAAAAATATTATGCAACAAAAATCATATCGCTTTGATCCCAATCAGCGTCCAGTGATACTAATGAATCAGGATCAGAATGTGATGGAACAGTCTGATTTAGCACCATAAAAATGCTATATATTAATCATCACAGTTATTAGGGTGACTACTGATGATCCAGAGTTTATATTGATTAAGACAACTAGGATTTTGAAGTCAATGTTAGTGACGACTTCTAAGGTGGTGAATTATCAACTTAGTTATCTACAAAACTAGTCCTGAAAAAATAGTAACTCATTCAACCAGTTTTCAATTTGTAACCGCAAGCGATAACCGGCAGCATCTTGACGATTTAAGGCTGGTAACTCTGCCAATGCGCGACGGTAATCAGCGATCGCACAATTCCAGTCTCCCCAAAGATGATAAGTCCGTCCACGTTCAGCCAAAATGTGTCCTTGTAATTGACCAAACAGCATGGCAATTTCCAAGTCTTCAACAGCCTCTGCATACTCTCCCAAATCGCGTAAAGTAATACTACGATTAATCCAAGCGCGAACATAATGGGGATTCAAATCTATAGCTTGTTCATAATCTGCCAAAGCTTTAATTAACTGACCACAAGCAGCATAATAATTAGCCCGATTGTTATAAGCACTAGCTAATTTAGAGTTTAAGTCAAGGGCTCTGTTATAATCACAGATGGCTTTTTGCTTATCACCACTTTGAAAATAAATTAGTCCCCGATTATTATAATCAACGGCATTTCCGGGACAATGATCAATGAGATGACTTAAAAGAGCGATCGCTCTGGTATAATTTCCCTGTTGTGCTAACTTCAAAGCACAAGAGCGTAAATAACCTTCCTCTACCATAGATTCATGACCATCCCCTAACTGTTCACATTGATCACAAGAATTGTTTTGATTAAAACCACAGAGTTGATTGTTTTTAATATCAGAATTTAAAAAAGAGTGCTTATTCATACTTTGTCTATTTTGATTTACTTAGTTTGTCAAATAAAGCCACAGTTTTTACCCACTAATGGTTCTATGATCATCCAGAAGGGTAGGTTTTACATTCCGTCGTCCAATCCACTCATCAACCTAATAATGTATACTTCATACCCAAGTTCAATTCCAGAATCAGTGAAAATCTAAAGAATTGAAGTGTAAATTTTAATGATGATCAGCACAAAGGAAAAATTAAGAGGCAAAAGGTAAGAGAAAATAGATATGCTCGGCAGCATTTTCTCCCCTAACCGTCAGATTTTGCCCCCTTAGATGATTGGATATACCTATAGTCCAATCAGTCTGTAAACCAAGAATCCCCCCACCTATAGTCAGCCATCATGTACAGTCGCCTAACAGGGTTTTCATACCCCCTAACCCCCAATTCTGGCGAATAAGAATTTCCCAAGGGGATTTAGGGGCTCAACAGACAAGACTTGTGTGTAGTGGCCTGTAATATTCAGGGGGTGTTAACAATTTTAGAAGAGACATTTGTAATGACAACAAAAATTGCTTATGCTGATGCTACTGATCTCAATAGCGATGACTATATAGTTATCGGTTTAGCTACGTGCTTCTACAAAGAAGATGGAGAAGTACATCAAATTGAAGTGATCGAACCTATTCCCTCCGCAGCCTTAGAAGCTATATGCAAAGGCATTCCCACATCTTATAAATTTGCTTATGCAACTACCTTGGGATCTGTTTTAAATGGTGATAAAATGCTGTTGCCTCCAGGCTTCCCAGAATCGGCACAATTTGGAGATGAGTTTCCATTACGGTTATTTTCTGCTGCTCGTACCTATAAGCGTCGTGAAGTAGCCCAAAATCTGATTCCTATGGGAACTAAGAAAACAGATTTGAATTATTCCACAGAGCGTAAACGGGTACTCAATGCAGCTAGAGTTGTTACTAAAGAAGACAACGTAAAACAACATTCCCACACCCACAAAGTTCTTTAATTTCCAGTTACTATTTACTATGTTGAAACTTTACGGCGGTGCTCGGAGTCGAGCTTCAATTGTTCAGTGGTATTTAGAGGAACTAGACGTTCCTTACGAGTTCGTGCTGTTGGATATGCAAGCAGGAGAACACCTCCAGCCAGATTTCCTGAAAATCAACCCTATAGGCAAAGTTCCCGCAATTGTGGATGGAGATCTTCAACTTTGGGAATCAGGAGCTATTTTACTTTATTTAACTGAAAAATACGGCAAAACTGCTTCTTCACTCGCAGAAAAAGCAATCTTTAGTCAGTGGGTATTATTTGCCAATTCCAGTTTAGCAACGGGCATTTTTATAGAAGCCAATCGTGAGCGAGAAATGCCACGGCTACTGACTCCTTTAAATGAACTTTTTGCCAAACAACCTTTCTTACTAGGTGATGATTTTACAGTTGCAGATGTGGCGGTGGGATCAATTCTCTGTTATATCCCAATGATGCTAAAGGTAGATTTAAGTCCCTACCCAGCAGTTTTGAATTATATGCAGACCATATCCCAACGTCCTGCTTTTCAAAAAACCATTGGGGGACGCAAATAATTTGATTCATCGGTAATTGGTAATTGGTAGATTCTTTTATTATCCTCTTACCTATGGTTACTGAGCGAAGTCAAAGTATGGTTACTGAGCGAAGTCGAAGTATTGCCCCTTACCTAGCGATAATTTGTAAACTGCAAAGCAACGGGTAAATCTTCTTGTTTGAGACGTTGCATAACCAGTTGTAAATCATCTTTAGATTTAGCTGTCACCCGCACAACATCACCTTGAATTGAGGCTTGAACTTTTTTAAATTCGTCCCGAATCAATTTGGAGATTTGTTTACCAATCTCTTGACTAATGCCTTTTTTCAGGGTGATTTCTTGGCGAACACGGTTACCACTGGCAGATTCAACTTTGCCAAATTCAAAGATTTTTTGAGAAAGGTTGCGCTTGGCAGCCTTTTCTCGCAAGATCGTATGGACTGCTTCTAAAGTAAATTCGCTGTCAGTACCAATGGTAATTTTTTCATCGCCCAATTCAACCGTTGTTTGAGTGTCTTTAAGATCGTAACGGCTTTTAACGTCTCTTGTGACTTGATCAATAGTATTAACTAATTCTTGTCTGTCAAAATCGCTGACAATATCAAAGGAAAAAGTAGAAGCCATAAATAAAATTGGTAATTGGTAATTGGTAATTGGTAATAGACAAGAGCCAAGATAAATAAATATTATCCTCAGACCTTAAAGTAACTCAAGCTAATTATTTAATTTCCATGAGACTGAGGTAAAACAGAGTTCCAGAACTGAAACTAGCAACAATAAACATCAGCGATCGCAACAAGGGTATATTGGCAATATAGAAGATAGAGTATAGCAAACGAGCGATAATAAAGGTGAGTGCTGCGGTTACACCTTCAGGAGAATTCACACCAGTGACATAAGCCATTAAAGCTGCTGGGGCAAAGACTATAAACCCTTCAAATGAGTTTTGATGTGCCCATGTAGCTCGTTGGGCATAAGCCGGCAATTTATCAAACATCATACGAGGAGCAGAAAAATCATACCCTATCTGCAATCTACCAAAAGCGACTAATAAATAGGGGATATAAATGAGAATCGCAGCGATGACTATGGAGTATAAGAAAATAGCGGGTACTGGTAATTGAGATAGAGACATTAAAGTAATTGAATGAGGATTGATTATTTTTTGACAATGGATAAAGGGTAATTTAGTCAACTCATTACCCATTACCCAATTATTTACCATCTCTATCATTAGCTTTGCAAAGATGTACAGTTCACTCTAGTCAAAGTAAAAGAGTGTGACAACCTTTCGCTGTTCTTCTGCGTCCCTACAGGTTTGTAGGAGGGTACGACTATCATGGAATGCAAAGCAGATGAGTTGTTGACAACGAGAGACGATTTCTTTGTTACATAAGTAACTCGCTTCAGCTAGGGACAGGTTATCATTACCGGGGTTTTCAACCAGGTGCATGACCTGCTCTAGTTGTTGGCGTGATTCTTGGGGTTGACGTTCCAAGCTTTGGGGTAAAATTACTGTCAGTAAGTTGGGATCAGCCCGTGTTGCGCCCCGGATGGCCGCAGAGTTTGTGCCTGTAGCACCAGAAGTAATGATGCGGTTGCCCGATAAAATTAGAGCATAGGTCATCATTTCAATCAAGTTCTGATGAGTAATTGGCACATGACGAGAACCCAGCAAAGCAATCCGCTTGGAACCCGTTTGTTGGATTGTTGCTAGTTCTTGGGCTAATGTATCAAGGTTGATAGTATCTATTGACTGACTCAAAGATGAAGATCATGAGATTAAACAACCTAGACATTCTACCAAACAGCGTGTAAATAGGAAGCTAACTAGAGTTACATATTCCTACAAATTTTTTAGTCATTCCTTCAAACCAACGTGCAAGATTTTTTTGCTGCGTTTAAATCTCCATCCTCAATATCACCCTAGCTTTATAAATACTGAATTTATCGTGATAACGCTCTACCTTTAGAACCTCCTTGTAAAACGTTCATGGTTCTTAAACCAGTCCACCCAATGATGATATAACCTATTGCCAATAGTAAACTGCTAATACCAGTGCGTAATTCTTTCATCCCATCTTCACTGGTCTTTTTCAACTGCTGTTCTTTTTGAGTACGGATTTGAGTAATTCTCTGATTAGCTAGTTGTTGAGGGTCTGTTTGCTGGGCAATAAAATCATCAAGAGCTTTAGGATTGGTTTTATATTGCTTGAGTAAGTCCCTTTGTGCAGCAGGTAACTGGTTATTATTTAAAGCCTGATTATATTTTTGCTCATCCTTAACCAATTCGCCTAATTGGATAGATAGTTGCTGTTTTAACTCAGTCCGTTGTTTCTCTACAGCAGCTTTTACCTGGTCATTACCTAGTTGAGTTTGTACTTGAGCTAACTGATTTTTAACTTGATTTTCTAATTGGTCAGCTTCTTGGCCAATGCGTGTCCAAGTTTGAGTCTTTACTTGATTGACATTATTGAGATGGATGGGAAAAATTAGTAGAAATATCAACCCCAATAAACTGGCAATCATAAAAGTTGGTAGTTTCAGATTGAAAGGTGAGCGACGACCACCTTCATTAACACTATCAAACCAGTATGCAGTGAGTATGGCAGCCATGCCAACCATAGGTACAATACCCCGGTCTACCAGATTTTTACACAGATTGATTTGCCAAAGTTTATCTGTGGGTTCAAAAGGTAGTAGTAAGAATAGAAAATCTACAAAAAAGGAAACTATACAGATAATTCCCACTAATTTCAGTGATAGGGATATATTACTGGGTGCTGTAGAATGGTTAACCATATTTTTTGCGAATGTAAACACAACTTAATTTATCTAAAACTACTTTCATCATATTGCCAGTAGAATGAATCTAGTGGGTAAGTATTTAGTAATTTTCGTTACTAATTATTTAGTGATAAGCAGATTTTAGGCCATATCACAGTATCATTTGTCATGTGCTCTTAGGTCTAAAAAAGTCAAAATCGTTGCCGCCATCTTTTTACCTGCTCTATTAGCTCTCCACTTAACCAGTCATCAAACTGGGGATACACAGGTAAACGTGGCACTAAATCCCACCCTCCAGATTGTAAAATTCTGCGGAGTTCCTGCTCCTGTAAATGGGGATAATCAGGATTAACTTCATCCTTGAGACCTATTGCTCCCAAGTCTCTGGCTCCGGCATTTATACAAGCCAGCAACCAATTTTCATCTTGGACTAAGTTGGGGGGAATCTGAATTATAATTTCGGGAGGTAAAATTTCCCTGGCTTTAGCAATCACTTCTGGTAACTCATTGGGGTTAAATGCTGGTGCATCAAAATTTTGGGTTGTTCCAGGACTGTGAGGTTGCAAAATCACCTCTTGAATATGATGGTAACGTTGATGGAAGTGGGAGATAGCTGTGAGGGTTTCCCACCAGTCCTCTTGTGTTTCCCCTATACCCAAAAGTAATCCGGTGGTAAAGGGAATTTTTAACTCTCCTGCCCATTGTAGTTGTTGCGATCGCACTTGGGGCAATTTACTCGGTGCGTGACGGTGGACAGTATTTAATAGTTTTGGTGTCAACTGTTCCAACATTAACCCCATGGAGACATTGACACTTTTGAGTTTTTCCATTTCCGTCCTACTCAATACACCTACATTGGTATGGGGTAAAAATCCCATTTTTAGTGCTAATAGACACAAATCATAAATGCGCTCTAACCAAGGTTCACGCCTCACTGAATCAGGATGTACCTCGCCACTCAGGATGAGTATTTCACATACGTTTTGATTTTTTAGTTGTGACAAAATTTCTTGAGCTTCCTCTAGAGTCAACCAAGGACCTTTAGTAGTTTCACTGCGGAAATTACAATAACTACATCTATTAAAACATTCATAAGTTGGCACAAGAGTATATCCTGGACTATAAGTAATAATTTTGTCGCTATTGCTACTAGCAATTTGGTTAAATAAAGACATTGTTACAATATTGGGAGTAAATTTACAAAAAAGTTTACAAAACATTAGAGCCTGTAATCCTTATTATATATAGCTTCCATCATCTAGACAAAAAATATTTTCAAAAATTTAAAAAAATATTGCCAAAACCCCTTTACAAATAGAAACATTTTGCTTAATATAAATTCATGAGGTAGAAACACCTACCAAAACATACATAACCCAAACGCAATCATAAAAACAATGACCACAGCAATCCAGCAGCGCCAAAGCGCGAACATCTGGGATAGATTCTGTGAATTTATCACCAGCACCGAAAACCGCATCTACATCGGTTGGTTCGGAGTATTGATGATACCCACCCTATTAGCAGCTACCACTTGCTTCATCATCGCCTTCATCGCTGCTCCTCCCGTTGACATTGACGGTATCCGCGAGCCAGTTGCAGGTTCATTACTATACGGAAACAACATCATTTCCGGTGCAGTAGTTCCCTCCTCCAACGCTATCGGTTTACACTTCTACCCAATTTGGGAAGCAGCATCCTTAGACGAGTGGTTGTATAA
>JBJTTJ010000166.1:0-7630 GCA_046080125.1 Cuspidothrix sp. | reverse complement strand
GAAAAAAATTATTTTGTGCGCGAGATCCTCTAGGAATTAAACCATTTCTTTATGCACAGACAAATGAAGGTTTTATTTTCGCATCGGAACTTAAAGCACTTCTAGCTTCGGGATTAGTAAAAAGAGAAATAAATCGTGATTCGGTGAGAACTCTTTTGGAAAGAGGTTCAATATCACAACCAGATAGTATTCTCCAAGAGGTAAAGTGGTTGTTACCAGGACATACATTAAAATTTCAAATGGGAAGAGAACCTGTTTTAAATTGTTTTCGACCTTTACGTACTGGTGCGGTTGATTTAAGAGGTGCAGACTGGCCAACAATCCTCGATTATGGGAAAAAACTTTTGTCTGATGTAGTACATCGTCAAATGGTTGCTGATGTCCCTTTGGGTGCTTTTTTGTCTGGAGGGATTGATTCTTCCTTATTGGTAGCCCTGATGTCGAGGGAACACAGAGACTTAAGAACCTTTTCTGTGGGTTTTGAGTATGGTTTGGAAACAACAGCGACAGATGAAACCCAAGATGCGGAGGAAGTGGCTAGGTATCTTGGAACTCACCATACTCAAATTATCATCCAACAAAAAGAAATTGCTGATAACTTGAGAGCGATCGCCAAAGACCTTGATCACCCAACTGTAGATGGTGTTAATACATGGTTTATATCCAAAGCTGCCAGTCAACATGTAACTGTAGCTATTTCCGGTACAGGAGGAGATGAACTATTTGCTGGCTACCCCTGGTTTAGTGCTATGCAAAGTTTTCATAGTCGCCCTTGGATCAACAAAATGATGGGTTATTTCCAAGGAAAAAATTTTATAAATACCTTCAATACACAATATTATATTTTTGATCAATTAACAGCATCTCGTTTATGTCTGGGCACTATACCAAACAGTAATCATTATGATCCTTTGTATTATGCAGATACTTTAAGCAGAGTATCTGGTTTAGTTTTATCGGGATACACACGAGATCAACTATTAGCGGATATTGATACTGTATCTATGAGTCATGGCTTAGAAGTCCGAGTTCCATTACTCGATGAAAATCTGTTAGATTTTGCTTTGTCGTTACCAGAAATAGCTAAAATCGCTCCCCATGATTTATCAGCACCCCAAGATAGTTACGCTGCATCTGGTGTGAAACGCTTTTTGGTAGAAATGGGATCACCTTTGTTGCCAAATGGGTTTAAATACCGATCAAAAAGAGGATTTACATTACCTTTTGATAGTTGGCTAAGAGGTATTCTCAGTTCTATGATCGAAGAAATTCTTTCGGTCAATGTCATTTCGCAGAGAGGTTTTTTTGAACCTGATGAGGTGCAAGCAGTATTAAATTCTTTTGTTTCTGGACAAGTTCATTGGACTAGACCCTGGTTACTAATGATGATAGAGTTATGGGCGCAGGAGGTTCTAGATGTCTGAAAAAATCCGTATACTTTTCGCCGGCGAGTTACATAGTAGTCATGCACTGAGTTGGATAGACTTACTCGCACCCTATAAAGACCAGTTTGAGGTTCAAGGTCTGCACATTAGTATCTGGAATCCGCCAGATGCAGATTTTCCCATCACTGAAGCCAAGGATATGATTTATTTTGAACAAGCAAGACAGTATTTGAAATATGAAACTTCTGCTAATGAAGAGGTTTATATTTATGGATTGGGAACTATTAAATGCAAACAGCTTGTTAATGCCTGGGGTGTTATTCAGGAGTTTAAACCCCATATTATACATACATTAGGAGTTTTCCCTTCTAGTGTGTTTTTTTTAAGAACTTTGTGTTACCCAGCTATTAAGGTGGGTTGGGAGCCATTTTGGATTGTACAAGCTCGTGGAGGATCTGATATTGCATTGAACCGACAAAATCCTGGTTTAGCAGAGGAAATCAAAGCCATATTCAATCGTTGTGATTACTTTATTGCTGATCATCAACAAAATTATTCATTGGCTTTGTCTATGGGATTGCAACCTGATAAACTTTCGACCACAGGATCTGTTCCGGGCGCTGGAGGTGTTGATCCGGGAATATTTGATGGTGTTCTTCTCCCTTCTCAAAAAGAACGTCTTATACTATGGCCAAAAGCTTACAACTGTATTCAGAGTGATGGTTTTACAGTGATAGAGGGATTAAGATTAGCGTTACCTTATATTGGAGATTTTAAACTGATTGCTACTGCTGCAATTCCAGATGTGGAGTATTGGTTTAATAAACTTTTGGGTGATTATGGTTCAAAAGTAGAAATACATAATAGATTAGCACATAAACAACTTTTGGACATTTATCGTTCTGCAAGAGTTCTTTTAGCTCCCTCACTCAGCGATGGTATTCCTAACTCAATGTATGAAGCTATGGCTTCTCACACTGTGCCTATTTTGTCACCTATTGAGACACTAACAACTCTATTTCAAGATAAAGTTCATACTCTATATGCTCCAAATCTCGATCCACCTGCTATTGCAGAAGCTTTAATTCTAGCCATGAATGATGATAGTTTGGCTGATAGTATTGCATTGACTAATAGTGCATGGTTGCCCAGTTTAGCAGGACGAGAGGTTGTGCGTGATCGTGTAGTAAAAATGTATCAGCAGGTTAGTAAATTAAAAATGTCACAAATTATTTTGGAACTGATGACAACCAAACAGGCTTTAGCTGACACCCAAAATCAATTAGTTAACAACCAAAATCAATTGCAAGAATTGGAAAAAATTGTTCAACATCCCATAGTTGGAACTTTACGAAAAGTCAGAAAACCGTTAACCTATGTCAAAAAAATGTTATTCAAGTAAATACTTATATGATCATCTGTCATCATAAATTTAACTTGTAATAAATAAGTATATATTCAACAAAATGTTCACGACTACCGTTTTTAGGAAAAACAAAATCAATGAAAATCCTCATAATTGGTGTTACAGGAATGTTGGGTAATGCCATGTTCCGTACCTTCTTAGCAAACTTGAATCATCAGGTACTCGGTACAGCACGCAGTGAAAACGCTTTACGGTTATTTAAACCAGAAATTGCTCAACATATTATTACAGGGGTGGATGTAGAAAACCACGACTTATTAATTCAGGTATTTGCGAAAGTCCGTCCAGAAATAGTTATCAATTGTGTTGGTTTAGTCAAACAACTAGCTGAAGCTAATAATCCTCTTTTAGCAGTTCCTTTAAATACATTACTGCCCCATAAAATTGCTGATATCTGTTCTTTGATTGGTGCTAGGTTAATTCATATTAGTACGGATTGTGTTTTTTCAGGCTCTAAGGGAAATTATCTAGAGTCTGATTTGCCTGATGCCAAAGACTTGTATGGTCGTTCTAAACTATTAGGAGAAGTAGATTATCCTCATGCCCTCACACTCCGTACTTCCATCATTGGACATGAATTATCCGGTAATAAAAGTTTAATTGGTTGGTTTCTCTCCCAAGAAAATCAGGTTAAGGGTTTTACTCGTGCTATATTTTCAGGATTGCCAACAGTTGAGTTAGCAAGGGTAGTACAGGATTTTGTTTTGCCTCATCCTCAATTACATGGTATCTATCATGTAGCCGCAAAACCTATTGATAAATACTCTTTACTAAAACTGGTAGCTCAAGTTTATGGCAAAAACATAGGAATACAGCCTGATGATAGCTTGATTGTTGACCGTTCTCTTAATGCTCAAAAGTTTTATGAGATGACTGGTTACATAGCTCCAGAATGGCCAGATTTAATCAAACAAATGTATGATTTTCAATGATACCAGGTAGTACAAGGAGAAAATTATGTTTAAAGATAAAGTATTAATGATTACAGGTGGGACAGGTTCGTTTGGAAATGCTGTACTCAAGCAAATACTAGAAACTGATATCAGAGAAATTAGAATTTTCAGTAGGGATGAGAAAAAACAGGAGGATATGCGTCTTAGCTTCCGTAATTCTAAGTTAAAATTTTATCTTGGTGATGTTCGTAATTATGAGAGTGTTAACGATGCTATGAAAGGGGTGAACTATGTCTTTCATGCAGCAGCGTTAAAACAAGTTCCCTCTTGTGAATTTTATCCAATGGAAGCTATACGCACTAATGTATTAGGAGCAGAGAACGTTATCAATGCTGCGATCGCTAATAGAGTAGAGCGCGTCGTAGCTTTAAGCACAGATAAAGCCGTTTATCCTATCAATGCTATGGGACTATCTAAAGCGATGATGGAAAAGATAATAGTCGCTAAAGCTAGGGGTTTGAGTAGTGAAGAAACCGCTCTTTGTGTCACACGCTATGGTAATGTCATGGCTTCTCGTGGTTCAGTAATTCCTTTATTTGTTAATCAGTTAAAACAGGGTAAAGAAATTACGATTACAGACCCATCTATGACCAGGTTTTTAATGTCTTTACAAGATTCTGTAGAACTTGTACTTTATGCCTTTAAGCATGGGCAGCAGGGAGATATTTTTGTACAAAAATCACCAGCATCTACAGTAGAAGTATTAGCATTAGCCTTAAAAGAAATCTTTCAGGGAAATAGTTCTATTCAGATTATTGGTACTCGTCACGGTGAAAAACTATATGAGTCATTGGTATCCCGTGAAGAAATGGCAAAAGCTCAGGATATAGGTTCATACTTCCGTATTCCGGCTGATAATCGTGATCTGAATTATAATCTTTATTTTACAGAAGGTGAACCAGCGATCGCTAAATTATCTGACTACACATCTCATAACACTCAGCGTTTAGATATCGAAGGAGTTAAACAGCTACTATTAAAACTCGACTTCATCCAGGAGGAACTTCATGCTTAAAGTCATGACAATTGTGGGAACAAGACCAGAACTCATAAAAATGAGCCGAGTAATTTCTGAATTAGATCAACATACCCAACATATCCTAGTACACACTGGGCAAAACTATGATTATGAACTGAATCAAGTTTTTTTTGAGGACTTAGAAATTCGTAAACCAGACTATTTTTTAGAAGTTGCTGGAACAAATGCCGCCCAAACAATTGCCCAAGTAATTGCTAAAAGTGATGAAGTTTTAGAAAAAGAATCTCCTGATGCTGTCATGCTTTATGGAGATACTAATTCCTGTTTAGCAGTGTTGTCCGCTAAAAGGCGAAAAATTCCCATATTTCACATGGAAGCTGGCAACCGTTGTTTTGATCAACGAGTACCAGAAGAAATAAACAGAAAGGTTTTAGATCATCTTTCAGATGTAAATATGGTTCTCACAGAACACGCACGGCGCTATCTTTTAGCTGAAGGCATCCGTCCAGATTTAATATTTAAAACAGGTTCTCATCTGCCAGAAGTTCTAAATTATTATTTACCCAAAATTCGCCAATCTGATATTTTGAATCGTTTAGGTTTACAACCACATCAATATTTTTTAATCAGCGCACATCGAGAGGAAAATGTTGATTCTCCCCAAGTTATAGCTGACTTTCTGGATACATTAAATGCTTTGGTTGCAGAATATAAATTTCCCGTTATTGTTTCTACACACCCTAGAACTAGGAAACAACTGGAAAAATTTAATTATCAAACATTAAATGAGAATATTATATTTAGTAAACCTTTTGGTTTTTGCGACTATATACAGTTACAAATGCAAGCATTTTGTATATTATCTGATAGTGGCACAATTACCGAAGAAGCATCATTACTTAATTTACCTGCGATCACAATTCGTAATGCTCACGAACGTCCAGAAGGAATGGATGCTGGTATACTAATTATGAGTGGAATGAAAGCAAATAGAGTGTTAGAGTCCGTGAAAGTAATAACTACACAATTTGCAAAATCTACAACGTCTGTTTTACCTGTTTCTGATTATCAAAATGATCAAGTATCTAAACAAATTATACGCATTGTTTTTAGCTATGTAGACTATATCAACCGCGTTATTTGGTCGAAACATTCTACATAAAAACCTAATTTTTTTACAACTAATGAATAATTTTATTAAAAGTGGGTATTTTAACTAATGTCGCCAATTACAACTTCTACTATCCCAGTATTTCTTCATGTAACTCATAGTTGGGGAGGTGGTATTGAAAGATGGATAAATGATTTTTGTCATACAGATACTTCTAACAAGAACATAATCTTAAAATCAATAGGTACATGGGGAATACCGGGTCAAAAAATAGCTCTTTATCAGGACATTGATGATGATAAACCCGTAAAAACATGGGAACTAAAAGGATTTATTTTCTCTACTTCTATTCACAACATTGATTACTACTTTGCCTTAGAAGAAATTATTAGTGAATGTAATATTACAGCAATCATTATTTCTTCTTTTATTGGACATTCACTAGATATTTTAAATACTGGAATTAAAACCATTATTATTGGTCATGACTACTATCCTTTTTGTCCGGCAATTAATATTTACTTTGAAAAAGTATGCCATGAATGTAAATTAAGCCATTTACAAAATTGTTTAGCAATTAACCCATATAATAGATTTTTTCCCGCCATATCAGCCTCAGAATGGTTATTAATTCGTAAAACTTTTATCAAGTTAATTTTAGATTATCAAATTACATTAGTTGTACCGTCTTTATCTGTAAAAACTAACTTAATACTGTTAGAACCAAAATTTAAAAATGTAGATTTTGTCCTTATTCCTCATGGTATAAAACTAGAAGATTCGACATCATATCAAAATAAAAATTTTAATCAAACAAAATCACTCCACCAAGAAAAATTAAAAATTCTCGTATTAGGTAGACTATCTATTCAAAAAGGTTTATATCTTCTCCAAGAAAGCTATAAAGAGATTCTCAAATATGCTGATATTACCCTCTTAGGATGCGGAGATAATGGTACATTATTTACAGGAATTAAAGGTATTAAAATCCTAGCCTATAATTATTCATTAGACGATTTACCAAAACATATAAACAAAATATCACCAGATATAGGTCTGTTATTATCAGTTTTACCAGAAACTTTTAGTTATACTTTAAGTGAACTAATGTTATTAGGTATTCCACCGTTAGCAACAAAGTTAGGCAGTTTTGAAACCCGTATTACTGATGAGTTAAATGGATTTTTATTTTTAGCTGAAAAAAATGACTTAATTCAAAAAATACAATATTTGTCAGAGAATAGAAATATTATCTTAGAAGTTTCCAAGAATCTTGCACAAGCATCACATTCCAATTTAAAGGAAATGCTTTACGAGTATGATAAAATACTTACATCTAATAATAATGAAATAAATAATAAAAATCTAATTGATACAAATTTAGTAAGTATTATGCAGAAACAACTAGAAGAAACACAGCTTAAAATACAACAAACAAAATTAAATATAGAAATCAACAACATTATTATTAATAATATGAGATATGAAAAAAAATTAAGGGTACTTCTTTCTCAAAAATCAAAATATTTTGATTATTTTAAACAAAACTTTTTAGGGATTTGGAAATTTATAAAAAGATTAGCTATTAAACTTGAATTAATTAAATAAATATAGATTTTGAAATGTCTTTTACGAATAACAATTCCCATGAACACAAAAACTAACTCAATCTCTATTATCTTAGTTAACTATAATGGTATAAACGTTTTAATAAATTGTCTAAACTCTCTAGAAAAATTTATTAATCAAGACAACTATGAAATTATTATGGTTGAT
>JBJTTJ010000165.1:0-6048 GCA_046080125.1 Cuspidothrix sp. | reverse complement strand
ACCAACTCACAAGGAAGCATTATTAATAAAAGCAATGCTTCGGCAAGATACTATGAAGAAGATTTAGGAAACGGAGTCATTTTGGAAATGGTGGAAATTCCGGGGGGAACATTCCTCATGGGTTCACCAGAAAGCGAAGCAAAACGAAGTTCCGATGAAGGCCCCCAGCATCAAGTAAATGTTCCCAGTTTCTTCATGGGTAGATATCCAGTAACACAAGCACAATTTCAAGCGATTATGGAAAATAACCCTTCTAACTTCCAAGGCAATGGTTCAACCACCCTCACCAACCAACGCCCTGTAGAAAGCGTAAGTTGGAATGATGCGGTTAAATTCTGTGAACGGTTAAGCCAAAAAACAGGAAAAACCTACAGATTACCAAGTGAAGCAGAATGGGAGTATGCTTGTAGAGCCAGAACTACCACACCATTTTATTTTGGTGAAAGTATTACCACTGATCTGGTAAACTATGATGGTAATTACTCTTATGGTTCTGCCCCTAAAGGTGAGTATCGTCAACAAACCACAGATGTAGGTTCTTTTCCCCCTAACGCCTTTGGTTTATATGATATGCACGGCAATGTCTGGGAATGGTGTTTGGATGATTGGGTAAATAACTATAACAACGCGCCTACAGATGGTAGTGCTTGGATTAGTCGAAGCAGTGATAAGGTGCTGCGCGGCGGTTCTTGGAGCATCAATCCTGGAAATTGCCGTTCGGCTTATCGTAACTATGATGTTGCGGGCTTTGACAACGACTATCTCGGTTTTCGTGTTGTGTGTGGTGCTGCGTGGACTTCGTAGCCCTTTATACTTTTGCCCTCTTGCCCTTGGCACTTCTTTCTTTTTTCCCTTCTTTTCGCCGAAGGCGATCAAATTTTTTTTACGCTTTTTAATGGGTCTGAATCAGGATATCCAGGATTTAAGGATGTACAGGATGGGGATTTTTGATTTCTTGGGTTTAGTTATGGGAAGTCAGAAAACCCTTTTTGTTGGGAATAGGGGATGTAAAGACGTAGTAATCCCTTGGGTCTGTCTTTTCTATCATAACATAAGCTGTGGAGTCGAACTACATTCATGAATTGACTTACATTCCCCAAACTCTCCAGACCCTACCCACCACAAGATCCCGGACTTCTTTGAGAAGTCCGGTATCTGAACACCCCTGTTTCCTCTTTGACACCGATAATTTAGCATAACAAGTACCCTAGAACCAAATTAATCACATTCATGAATTGACTTACATTCCCAAAACTCTCCAGGTCCTACTATCAAAATTTGCTCATTTGGCATTAATAATTCCCAGTAAGCAAGACCAGAATCATCTTCTAAATCTGGTTCTAAAATAAATTCATAGTTACAATTATCCTCACCCTCAAATGATAATGTGAGTGTAAAATCATGATTACCGCCAAGGGCAAAATTAGTCAACTTTGTATTTTCTAACATCTTTAACAATCCTTTAGCAAGTTCATTATCTGGGAGCATATCTAAAATAGATGAATGAATTCCAGACAGAAGATTTCCGAACGTTAAACTCCAAGGTGTTGCTCTGGTGCTAAGTTGCCAGCTTCCTTTGCATAAATGTTTTAATTTAGGATGATCATAAGGTTTCATTTTACCAAAATGTAATCGTAATTCATCCCCATAACTAAATCTCACCTGATGACAAGTTTCGCCGATAATTGGTTGAATAATTTGATTAAGATTTAGTATTGAATTAGCAAGAGATGTTTTAGGAGTCATAATTAGTAACTCTATACTCTAAAAATTCTTTAGCTTTTTGTCTCAGTTCCTGATATGTAAAGTCGCCTCTTTCGTTTAAAGTTCCTCCATAACCATTGCTTTTTTCTTCCTCTATAAATTCACCAAAATCATATCTTAATTCATCTGACATCTGAAATTCTTTAGCAATAGCATCAACTTGTTTAAGATCACCCTTTTTTCCCATAAATATATAAATACCCTGATATATTATAACATCAAAATATTACCATTTGTCAGAATTAGGATATCCAGGATTTAAGGATTTACAGGATGTGGTTAGTGAGCAGCAGTCGAACTACATTCATGAATTGACTTACATTCCCAAAATTCTCCAGGCCCTACTATTAAAATTTGCTCATTTGGCATTAATAATTCCCAGTAAGCAAGACCAGAATCATCTTCTAAATCTGGTTCTAAAATCAGTTCATAACCCTCTTCAAAGGATAAGGTTAGTTGAAAATTCTTATTAGGATCAATGACAAAATTAGCTAGTTTTTTGTTTTCTAAATAACGTTGTAACGCGACTTGAGCATGATCTGTATTTAATTGTGGTAATGGAAGAAATAAAAGCTCATGATTTGTCATTAAATACCAAAGTGTTGCCCTGGTGCTAAGTTGCCAACTTCCTTTGCGTAAATCTGCTAATTTAGGATGGTCATAAGCAGTCATTTCACCAAAGTCTAATATTAACTCATCACCATAGCTAAATCCAATTTGATGGCAAGTTTCGCCGATAATTGGTTGAATAATTTGATTGAGATTTTGTATAGAATTGACAAGAGATGTTTTAGGAGTCATAGTTAATATCCTCTAAAAATTCTTTAGCTTTTTGTCTAAGTTCCTGATATGTAAAATCACCTCTATCATTTAAAGTTCCACCATAACCATTTCTTTTTTCTATCTCGAGAAATTTACCAAATGCTTTTCTTAATTTCCCTGACATACTAAATTCTTGAGCAATTGAATTAACCTGGTTAATATCATATTTTTTACCCATAAGTATAGATATACCCTGATTATGTATTTTAACATAAAAATATTACCATTTGTCTGAATCAGGATATCCAGGATTTAAGGATTGACATGATATAGATATTAAACACCCACAGAAAATATCTTTGTAACCCTCTTACCTTCGTGTTCTTCCCTCCTTCGTGGTTCGTTATTTAAACATGGGGTAATTCATCAATTACCCCTACAAATTAATTATTCATTACCCTCAATTGGTGCAAAACCCTGACGTTGAATGTTCTCTGTAATATGTCGTGGGTCTAAAAACTGCAATAAATAATCTGGTCCACCTGCTTTTGAACCGACACCAGAAAGTTTAAAACCGCCAAAAGGTTGACGAGAGACTATTGCCCCGGTTATATTTCGGTTAATGTACAAATTACCAACTTCAAAATCTGCTCGCGCTTGGGCAATGTGGGAAGGTGTACGGGAATATAAACCACCTGTTAAAGCGTAGTTTGTGGAGTTGGCAATTTCTAAAGCTTCTGTAAAGTCCCTAGCACGAATCACCGATAAAACAGGTCCAAATATTTCCTGTTGTGCTATGACTCCATCTGGAGGAACTTCAGAAAATATCACAGGTCCGATAAAGTAACCTTGACTGGGTGCGGGTAATTCTAAAGCTAATTTTGCTTCTTTTTTCCCCATCTCGATATATTCTAAAATGCGAGATTGAGCATTTCTATCAATTACTGGTCCAACTTGGGTACTGGGTAATTCTGTTTCGCCAATGTTTAAAGACTTCGTAGCTTCAACCAATCTTTCTAAAAACGCATCATAGATAGGTTGGAGAACAATTACCCGTGAACAAGCAGAACATTTTTGACCACTATAACCAAAAGCAGACTGTACAACTCCCGCAACAGCTTGGTCTAAATCAGCACTTTCATCAACAATGATTCCGTTTTTGCCACCCATCTCCGCAATTACTTTCTTCAAATGCTTTTGACCAGGTTTTAAAATTGCTGCTTCTGCGTAAATTCTACATCCTACTTCCTGAGAACCAGTAAAAGCTATAACGTGAGTATCAGGATGATTAACTAAATAAGCGCCGACCTGCGAACCCTTCCCAGGAACGTATTGATAAACACCTTTGGGTATTCCTGCTTCAATCAAGATTTCTGTAAATTTTGCAGTGATTACAGAAGAGGTTTCCGCCGGTTTGAGTAATGTACAATTTCCTGAAACTAAAGCGGCAACAGTCATTCCGCAAGCAATAGCAAGGGGGAAATTCCAAGGAGAAATGACAACGGCGATTCCTTTAGGTTGGTAAATATAACGATTAGTTTCTCCAGCTACGTCATATATTACACCTTGACCCAGGCGTTCCATTTCATGAGCATAATAATTACAAAAGTCTATCGCTTCGGAAACTTCTGCATCAGCTTCTTTAACTGGTTTACCAACTTCTAAAACTATCCATGCTGATAATTCGGCGCGTCTTTGTTCCATTAAATCAGCAGCTTTCCGCAAGATATCCGCACGTTGTTTAACTGGAGTTTTCTTCCAACCAGGAAAGGCAGTTTTAGCGGCTTTCATTGCTGACTCTGCTTGTTCTATGCTGAGTAGTCCAATTTTGCCAACTATTTGATTAAAGTTAGAAGGGTTTAAAGATTCTATAATAGTTGTGGTATTGACATATTCGCCATTAATCAAAGGTAAATATGTTAAACCTAACTGTTGATGGACTTTTTGAAATGCTTGCTGAGAAACTTTTCTGTTCTCTTCTTGAGCATAATCTGTATCTGCTACCCCTGAGAACCCCCCTGTATTCACCCCCGCAAGCGAGGGAGAGGTTGGAATAGGTGGTGCTAGTAGTTGTTCAACGGGGCGATTTTCTAGATTTTGGCGTAAAAAGGAACTATTTGCGGTATTTTCTAATAATCTGCGGATTAAATAGGCCATTCCCGGTAGTAAGTCACCGTAGGGACAATATACCCGGACGCGATAACCTTTATCTACTAAAGCTTTAGCGATTTTATCACCCATGCCGTACAACACTTGCATTTCAAAGCGGCGACGGGGAACATTGAGACTTTCTGCTATGGCTATGGCGCGAGATTGCGATCGCACATTATGACTACCTATGGCAGAATAAACATACTGGTGATTTTCTAACAAAAGCTGAGTTATAGCTTCAAAATTAGCATCTGTGGCGACTTTATCGTTAAAAACCGGTTGTTTCCAGTGTTTTTGTTCAGCTTTAATGGTTTCTTGATCCCAATATGCACCTTTAACTAAACGAATAGTTAAGGGATAACCGCGCTGCTTTAACCAAGCAATAACATCTCTTGCATCTTGTTCGCTATCACGTAGATATGCTTGAATTGTCATCCCAATATCAGTGCGCTCACGAAATTCCTCTTCTAGTAACAGGTTTTTAAGAATTTTGAAAGTGATGTCTTTATAGGCGTATTGTTCCATATCAAAATGGACTGCTGCGCCCAATTTTTGGGCATGACGTAATAGAATACGAATGCGATCGCTAACTTTTTCCTCACTACCTTGGGCATTTAACGGATCAAATTGGGAATAAAACGCAGTTAACTTAACTGAAACCTGTACTTTAGGAATCATTTCCCCATCAGCTTCATCTATAGCGGAGATATGAGACCATTTTTTTGATGCTTCCACTAACTGCTGCATCAACTCCATGTATCTTTCTAAATAAGATTGAGCTTCCACCTCCGTAATTACCGCTTCCCCCAGCAAATCAATCGTAAAAGCCATCTTTTCCTTTCTGAGCTTTTCGACCGTTTTAATCACTTGCTGAATATTTTCCCCAGAAATATATTTATGTGCTAAAGTTTGCACAGCACTTTCTACGGTTGTCGCCGCTACCTGTCCTGGCATAGAATCAGAGTTAGCAAAATTCAGCAAACTTTTTAAAGCTGCCGGTAATTCTACAGACTCATCACCCAAATATGCTTGCAAATGGGAGGCAATTTCTGATTTACTATGTAAAGCGGGTAAAGTGTCAATAAACCGAAATAATTGTACACGCAACCCAGGGTTACTCATAGCCCAAGCGAGTAACTTATCATCCCAGCGCATTTGGTCCCGTATAGCCGAAAAAAAGGAGCGACCTTCTCCAGTAGCAGCGAGAACCTGTTTAGCAATTTCCTGGGTTTTTGCTTCGTAAGTGCTGTTTTGTATTTGTAAAACCATAAATTTTGTGAGTTGTTTAATTTGTCCGTTGTCAGTAATAAATATTTATAATCGTGGTTGTCTTGAATGTCTGGAAAAATCTCCTTTTAGCACCCTTGGGGA
>JBJTTJ010000164.1:0-8390 GCA_046080125.1 Cuspidothrix sp. | reverse complement strand
TAGAGCAGGGAACTAGCTACGCATCCTCTGGTAGGTCTTTAACTCTTACCTCTAACGTAGTTCGGTTAAGAACTGAGTCTGGTCAACTAGGCTTTTACAAGCCCTCACTTACCCGAAGGGAAGTGATGGGTGGTTGACGGAGAGTAATAATAATGCTTGATGCACGGGAAATTTACCCCCTTTCAGACTTTCAACGCAATGCTAGGCAGTTCATTGAACAAATACAGTCGAGTCATAAACCAATTATTCTCACTGTTAATGGTAAAGCATCCGTGATCATGCAGGATGCATCATCTTATCAAGAACTACTGGATGAGTTAGAACTAGCAAGGTCAGCCGCAAAAATTCGTCAAGGCATAGCTGAAGCTGCTGCTGGAAAGACAAAAGACGCGGTAGAAGCATTAGAAGAATTACGGTTAAAGCATGAAATACCTCGTTAGAATTACTCCAATAGCACTAGACGATGCGGAGGAATTTTATTTGTGGATTTCTCAAGATTCTCCTGTAAATGGGGCTAATTGGTTTAATGGATTACTTGCTGCAATTGATACTCTTGCTTCCATGCCTCACCGTTGTGCGATCGCCCCAGAAAAGGAAATAGTAGGACAAGAAATCCGATATCTTCTCTATTCCAAACGCTATCGGATTCTTTTTGGCATTGAAGGTGATGCTGTAATAATTTACCACATTCGGTATACCTCCCAAGAATGGATGACAAGAGAAGAATTTTTGAGACAACCTTACAAAAATATCGCACCAGAAAAGTGACCATTAGTATCAAACTAAGCTACAAATTGGTTATCAGTGAAAGCAAATAAAAAATTTACTTACAGCAAATTATCATCAAACCTGGAACAAGAACCCCAACCCCCAACCCGCAAGGGATGAGGGTGCGGAATGTGGGTTATATGACTGAAAATCGCTGTAAATGGGAGAATTAACAGTTTCAAACCCTCATAGGCAGCCGGGAAAAATAACCCAATTCCCAATTTAAAAAGAAGAACCCTCTTCTTCTAAAAATTCCTCCTCATCTGGAGTAGAAATACGTCCTAAAATGGCGTTACGATGGGGGAAGCGACCAAATCTGGCAATTATTTCCTTGTGTTTAAAAGCTGATTCAATCGCTTTGGCACTATAGGGATCATGGCTAAGATTTTGAAATAGTTTGATACACTTACGCTGATCTTCTATATTTTCACTATGTTCAAAGGGTAAATAAATAAACCATCGTTGCACAGCTAATAGTCTCCTATCATAGCCTTTATTTGTGGCTTGTTGGGCTATTGACAACGCTTCCCAGTCTGTAGCAAAGGCTTGTGAAGTGTCACGAAACATATTTCGCGGAAACTGATCTAGTAACAGGATTAAAGCTAGACAGGTTTCTGGTAAGTTGATCCAATCGTGTAAATATCCTGCTACCGCTTTCTGGTAATCTGCCAAAAAAAGGTCGCGGACTTTAGCATCGAACTCCGGTTGTTTATCAAACCAAAATGGCTGTTGTTTACCGTAATTTGGGTCATTTGGAGAACCAAACCAAAAATCCAAAATAGTTGTGGCCTGTGACATTGCTGTTATTGACTATTACAAAGCACCTGTCGCATTTTACATAAGTTTGCTGGTAATTCCAAGTTGATGGCCTGTTGAATAAAAATTGAGGGAATGGGAATATTTGGGGTGGCCTGTACAGTATAGGCTAACAAAGTACCATTACCCATATCTTTCAGTTCTAAATGGGCGTGAAAATCCGTAAATGTACCTCTTTCCATGCGAAACTGAATTTGTTGCCCTAAAACTTCCACCACACTCAAATAAATTTCCACTTGGGCGGTGAAAAAGAAAAAAGCTTTCTGTGCTGCCTGATACAGACGTTTGACATCACCTCTAGATATGGAGATAACTTCGCTGGTGGTGATGTCGGGAAAATACTGTACCCAGCGAGGGTAATCTGTAATTTGATGCCAAACATGGGATCGAATCAGGGGAACATACATCCAAGCGGTGACAGCGCCGCCCCAGTTAGTATGCGATCGCGTTTGTAATAATACTTCTCCTTGCATCAGTAGTCTTTGCTTATCTTGATTCCAAGGAATATCTAGACTTTTAAGATTGGAGTTTGACATATATAATGCAGATATAGTGATTTTGGTGACTTTTTAACTGATGGATGATCATGATCTAATTGAGTTTAACCCACTTAATTCTAATTACAGTTCAGTTCATAGATTTTTTGCACATAATTAGCCTCAAGTTCATCTTTAACGATGAAATAATCATTGCTACATCCATCATAAATTACATTTATCGGAAAGATTAGTATGACTAGATCTTCTTTAACTACGAGATTAATCCAGGGTTTTGGGGTTCTTTTGGGTATGGGACTATCCTTATATATACTGAGGGGGTTTGGTATTATCACTTTCCTGCCTGGGGGTTTGATTACTCTCTTGTTTGTTGGGGCGATCGCCATGATAATCTTTAGCTATTGTTCAAAAAGATGGTGGCGATTTTAAATAGATTAAAACTCATTTGGTTAAGAAATATGACAAATCATCTGGTGCAATTAGAAAAGTTAATTATTTAGAATGGATGAGATTACAAAATTTTGTGAATTTTAGGTAAATTATCGGGGCTGAGGCAAGATAACAAGACTTATTTATCAGAGGTAGACAAGATGCAAAAGTATATATGTACCGTTTGTGGTTATATTTATGACCCAGAAACAGGTGATGAAGATGGCGGTATAGGACCAGGAACAGCTTTTGAAGATATTCCAGATGATTGGGTTTGTCCAGTTTGTGGCGCACGAAAATGGGACTTTGAGTTATATGAAGAGTAAATAAATAGTTACTCTATGAAGTACATGAGATTAAAAAATTTTTGAACTTGTTACCCTTAAAAATTGTTGTTGTTGGTGGTGGGGCGGCGGGATTTTTTGGCGCGATTGCTTGCGCTCAAGGGAATCCCCACGCTCAAGTGACGTTAATTGAAGCCAGTCGTCAACCCTTGGCGAAAGTTTTGATTTCCGGTGGAGGTCGTTGTAACGTTACTCATGCTTGTTTTGAACCCAAGAATTTAGTCCAAAATTACCCCAGAGGTGGTAAAGCATTACTGGGTGCATTTACCCGGTTTCAACCTTTAGATACGATCAATTGGTTTGCAGCACACGGAGTAAATTTAAAGACCGAGGCTGATGGGCGGATGTTTCCAATTACAGATCGGGCAGAAACCATTGCAGAATGTTTAATTAGAGAAGCTTTTGCTGCCAAAATAGAACTGTGTATTGGTACACCTGTAAGTGCTGTAACTCGAAAAAATCAGGGGTTTGAAATTATTCTCAAATCAGGAGAAACTAAACAATGTAACCGCTTACTTCTAGCTACAGGTAGCAGTTTAGCTGGTTATAAAATCGCCAGGGAATTGGGTCATGATATCCAACCCCCAGTACCGTCTCTGTTTACCTTTAATATTGCCGATGTTCAACTGCGAGAACTAGCAGGAATTAGTGTTAATTCTGTCAATCTCAGATTATCAGGAACGGGAAAAACCCCATTACAACAAACAGGACCATTGTTAATTACCCATTGGGGTGTGAGTGGTCCTGGGGTATTGAAACTTTCCGCCTGGGGTGCAAGAATACTTCATGAAAACCGCTATCAACATCAATTAATAATTAATTGGTTGCCTAATTTGTCTCCAGAGGAAGTGAGACAAAAACTGTTAGAGGTAAAAACAGAATGGGGCAAAAAAGCGATCGCCTTACATCGGGGTGTAGACTTACCCCATCGTCTGTGGCAATACATTATTCAGCGTAGTAATATTACCATAGAGGAGCGATGGGCAGCCATGTCTAATAAAACTGTCAATCAGCTAGTGCAAGAAATTACCCAAGGAGAATATTTAATTACAGGGAAAGGAGTATTTAAAGAAGAATTTGTCACCTGTGGTGGTGTCAACCTCAAGGAAGTGAACTTTAAAACCATGGAAAGTAAATTACTGCCTGGGTTACACTTTGCCGGTGAGATATTAGATATTGATGGTGTCACTGGTGGGTTTAACTTCCAAAGTGCTTGGACAACAGCCTATTTAGCCGGTCAAGCTATGAGTGGAAAAAATTAGATTTTCAAGATATCAACCCCTATGAAATTAAGTAAAATTATCAGCGATTTTAGTGATGCTATCGTCCAGACCAGTCCAAATATTCACTTAGACCAAGATTTAGAAATTATCGGTGCTGCCGCCATAGATCAAGCCATAGCTGGTAATATCAGCTATGTAGAAGGAACAAAATTTGGGTCTTTAATTGCCTCTACCGGTGCTAGTGCTTTAATTTTACCTAATGATGAAAAATTGCAACTGGAAGCCACAACTAGGGGTATTGCTTGGTTAGCAACTCCAGAACCAAGATTGTTATTTGCCAAAGCTATTTCTCTTTTTTATCGGCCCTATCGTCCTACTCCAGCCATTCATCCCAGTGCGGTGATTGATTCCGAGGCAAAAATCGGTGAAGATGTTTATATTGGTGCTCATGTTGTCATTTCGTCGGGTGTGGAAGTTGGTAACGGTGCTGTTATTCATGCCAATGTTGTTATTTACCCAGGGGCGAAAATCGGCGATCGCACCACCTTACACGCTAATTGTACCATCCATGAACGTAGTCAAATCGGTGCAGATTGCATGATCCACAGTGGTGCTGTCATTGGTTCAGAAGGTTTTGGCTTTGTTCCCACTGCCAGGGGTTGGTTAAAAATGGAACAATCAGGTTATACAGTCTTAGAAGATGGGGTGGAAGTTGGTTGCAACAGTGCCATAGATCGTCCCGCCGTGGGAGAAACTAGAATTGGCAAAAATACTAAAATTGACAATTTAGTACAGATAGGACATGGTAGCCAAATAGGGTCTGGTTGTGCCATAGCAGGTCAAGTAGGCATGGCTGGAGGCGTAAAAGTAGGAAATGGGGTAATTTTGGCCGGACAAGTGGGAATTGCCAATCAAGTTAAAATTGGAGATGGGGCGATCGCATCTGCACAAACTGGCATTCATAATGATGTTGCACCGGGAGCAATTGTATCCGGGACTCCTGCTGTTAGTCACAAGCTATATCTCAAAGTATCAGCAATTTACAACCGATTGCCGGAAATGTATCAAAATCTGAAACAATTACAAAAAAAGGTAACAGGAAACGGGGAACAGTGAACAGGGAGCAGTGATCATGAAAAAGTTGATTAATCGGCCAGAAAACTTTGTCCGGGAAAGTCTTCAGGGTATGATGTTAGCTCATAGGGATTTAATTAACATCAACTATGATCCGACCTTTGTTTATCGTGCGGATGCACCAGTCGGGGGAAAAGTAGCAATTATTTCCGGTGGTGGTAGTGGTCACGAACCCATGCACGGTGGTTTTGTCGGTCTAGGAATGCTTGATGCTGCCTGTCCAGGAGAAATTTTTACCTCACCCTCCCCAGATCAAATGTTAGCCGCCGCCACACAGGTAGACGGCGGTGCTGGTATTCTTTATATTGTCAAAAATTATAGCGGCGATGTGATGAACTTTGAAATGGCCATAGAATTAGCCCACAGTCAAGGTATCCACGCTGTCAATATTTTAATTGATGATGATATTGCTGTTAAAGATAGTCTCTATACCCAAGGGCGGCGAGGTGTGGGAACAACTGTACTAGCGGAAAAAATTTGTGGTGCCGCCGCAGAACAAGGTTACAATTTACGCCAATTAGCTGATTTATGTAGAAAGGTGAATCTGCACGGTAGAAGTATGGGTATAGCCTTGAGTTCTTGTACAGTTCCCGAAAAAGGAACGCCTACTTTTACATTGGGGAATGATGAAATTGAATTAGGTATTGGCATTCATGGAGAACCAGGAATCAAACGAATTAGCCGGAAATCAGGTGATGAAATTACGGAAATTTTAGCAAATTCTATAATTAATGATACTAATTATAGTCGTAAAGTCAGAGAATGGGATGATCAAATAGGCGCGTGGACAGACTTGGAACTATTAAATAAACCTCTGGAAAAAGGCGATCGCCTCCTAGCTTATGTTAACAGTATGGGAGGGACACCCATGGCAGAGCTTTATCTTGTCTATCGCAAACTGGCAGAAATCTGTGAATTGGCAGGACTGCAAATCGTGCGGAATCTAATCGGCCCCTACATGACATCATTAGATATGCAAGGTTGCTCCATCACACTGCTAAAATTAGATGATGAAATGCTAGGTCTGTGGGATGCACCGGTTAAAACAGCAAGTTTACGCTGGGGAGTTTAAAATGATCACTCAGGTGCAAATTATCGAATGGTTACAGGTTTACACTAATGTAATTGAGCATCATAAAGAAGAACTGACAGAATTAGATGCAGCCATCGGTGATGCTGACCACGGCATTAATATGGATCGTGGGTTTAAAAAGGTCAGAAATTTGATTGGTAGTTTAAAAGGTCAAGATATTAGCGGTATTTTGAAAACTATCAGCATGACCTTAATTCCTAGCATTGGTGGCGCAAGCGGTCCGTTGTATGGAACATGGTTTTTAAGAGCTAGTGCGATCGCTACTAACAAACAAGAATTAACACCCCAAGACCTATTAAATTTACTTCAAGCTGGTTTAAATGGCGTGCTAGAGCGAGGAAAGGCCGAATTGGGAGATAAAACCATGGTAGATGTCCTATCTCCTGCTGTAGTTGCTTATAAACACTCTCTAGACCAAGGATTGGACTTATTACCAGCTTTGCGGATAGGTGTAAAAGCCGGAGAAAATGGTTTGCACGCTACTATCCCCATGTTAGCCAAAAAAGGCCGAGCTAGTTATTTGGGGGAAAGAAGTATAGGACATCAAGACCCCGGCGCTACTTCTGCTTATTGGCTATTACGAAGTTTATTAGAAGTAGTAGAAGCTTCTGGAGGTTAAAGATCTTTAGCACACAAATCCACAAGCCAGGAAAAAATATAGCAGATTAAGGTATTGACTTATTGCCAATACTCTGCTCTAAATAAGTGAAGAAAGTATTTGCTAAAATTGCTGCCTGGGTGCGATCGCGCAAATTGAGTCTATTTAAAATATTTGTCACATGATTTTTAACTGTACCCTCAGAAATATAAAGTTTTGTGGCAATTTCTCGATTATTATCACCAATAGCAATTAGCCTTAAAACTTCTTTTTCCCTGGGTGTAAGTTCTGCTAAATTCCTCGGTATCAACGGTTGGGGTGGAATGGGGGGAAATTGGTTCAGAAGTTTTTTGACTATTCCAGGTCCAAGTTGGGAATATCCCCTATCAACTGCACGAATAGCAACTGCTAATTCTTCTGATGGTGTATCTTTGAGTAAGTAACCCATTGCTCCATTTTGCAGTGCAGCTTTAACATATTCTTCATCATCAAAAGTTGTTAAAATTAAGACCTTACTTTCTGGAAACTGGTGATTAATTTCTTTGGTAGCAGCAACTCCATCCATTATTGGCATTCTGATATCCATTAAAATTACATCTGGTTGTAATTCTTTAACTAAATTAACTGCAATTTGACCATTTTCTGCTTCACCGATAATTTCTATATCACTTTCTAATTCCAATAATGCTCTTAAACCTTGACGGATTAAACTTTGGTCATCAACAAGTAAAATAGTGATCATAGCAATTGGTAATTATTGTGCTCATGAAAAAGGAATGGTGTGTACCAGAATAATTATCGTGTTAAATTTCATTTGGCTACAGCACTAAATTACTACAGCCACTCCCATTCTATCACATATTGCTTCCACTATACAATAGGAAACTGAGGAATTATACCATCTATTTCTGTCATTATTTTAATTGTCTCTGTCAAGATAATAATAATTTGTTGATAGCGAGTAATTTCCACATCAGATAAATAACCATTAGCACCTTTGCAGTCTTTTAACCATTTATCTAATACTTGATAACCACCTATTTTAAATTCCCACACTATTGGAGAAATACCAGAAAAGTAACAATCTTGATTAATAGCAACTTGCTGTTTATTTGTATTATATTTAACTTGAGTTATTTCATTTTTACCATCACCTTGATAATGAATAGCACCTCTTTCTTCTCCATTAAATAGCGGTAAATTAGCAGTAGTAGAAGTTTCTGATTTAGTCATGGGAGTTGGAGGAATATATTTCATTAAATGCAAATTAACTAATTTTCCTCCTTTACTAACTAATTGATTAAATATTTCATTATTGCTAGTTAAAGGAAGACGCGGAAAATCAATTTTTAAAAACTGGGAGTATCGTTGACGATATTGAGGAGAATGAAACACAGCATAAATATAATAAAAGATATTTTCTGCTGTGGGAATATAACCTAACTTCTCGTTAATTGCAGTGATAAATTCAGAAGAAAAGTTAGGTGT